>JBOFTL010000554.1:0-3124 GCA_051652045.1 Microcoleus sp.
GCCCTCTACGGCATTGGCAATTCTTTATCTCAAACCCTGTTAAAAATCGCATCTCCAGGCGTCCCCGACATTTATCAAGGAACGGAATTTTGGGATTTGAGTCATGTCGATCCTGACAACCGCCGCCCGGTAGATTTCGATCGCCGGATCGAGATTTTACAGGAAATTAAAGAGAAATCTGAGGCGAATATTTTGCAACTGATTGAGGAGTTGATTGCAACGCGAGAAGATGCTAGAATTAAACTATTCCTCACCGCCAGACTTCTCGCAGCCCGCAAACAGTACCGCGAAGTTTTTGCCCGAGGCAACTACCAGCCGCTAACAGTAACTGGCACTTTTAAAGATAGCATCATCGCTTTTGCTAGAAATTGGGGAAACATGACAATTATCGCGATCGCCCCGCGATTTGTGACAAGCGTTGTGGCACCAGAAGCAATGGCGATCGGTAAAGAAATCTGGGAAGATACCACGTTAGAATTGCCACCAGAAATGCCTGTTATTTGGCATGACGCGGTGACGAATCAAAGGCTAGAAAGTGACGGTACGCTAGAAATCGGTGAAGTGTTGAAATACTTTCCTGCTGCTATGGCGATCGGGCAAAATAGCAATTAATTAATACCAAATTAGCGTCGATCGGTCGAGAACTTGACTCTGCTAAAATACAGTCATTCTTGTAGTTGAATGCGGGCGATCGCTTTTTTGGAAAAAGGGCGATCGTTCTTCAAGAGTCATTCATTCGATATTATTTCTAACGTTAAAATCCCTCTCGGCTTATTCACAACTAGCTGCATCCTGTCTAGCCATTGCGAACCAATTAAAATCTCCGGGAGTTCGTCGCCAACATGAACCGCAACGGTAAATTCTTGACCGTCAATAATTGCCCGACCTTCATAAATGTCAAATAAAGCATCTCCCCGGGTTTTAACCAACTCGAAATCTGACCTAACTAACGACCATTCCAAAGCCTCCATATCTTGAAAATTAATTGCTAGATAGCCAGCAGTAAAACCTGTATCTAGCATCACTTCAACAGGAAAAATTTCACCATTCGAGGCCATCAATTCTATTTCAAAAAACAATTCTCCGTTTTCCCCAAACCAACCTGATATCATATCCGACCGCAGGCTCCACTTTCATTGAGACGAAAAGTTGTTAGCATCACATTTTTATCGCCGCAATATTCCTTAATTTTTTGGACAATACCTAAAAGTGTGGGGTCTATTAAGTATTCTTCACTGTCCGGCTCGATCGCAATAAACCAATTGTAATGCTCGCCGATCAGTTCCGGGCGCAGTCTCTCAAAAATTGCTTTACCGCGCAAACGAAGTTTAGTTCTTTCTGCTTTGCGCCTTGCTAATTCTTCTGGTGGTATAATTCGATCGGGAGAGATTCTAGCCCGCAGCGCTTTTCGCTTTTCAGATAGCTGAGTCATGATGTTTTTTTATTAAATGTATAGATTCATCTATAATAGCTCACAAGTATTATCTGGTCTATTTATTAATATTTTTTAAGCTAGGTTGAAATTAGTGGCATCGATCGCACTTGCCACCACTCCATTAAGATCTGCAAGATATTAAATCGATCGCACTTTCTATCGTATTTTTATTAAATCAGGTGGCTATTTGAGAACTTGAGTGAGTTCTCATCGACTTCTCATCGACTTTTCAATACTCCCTTCTTCCTTCTTCCTTCTTCCTTCTTCCTTCTTCCTTCTTCCTTCTTCCTTCTTCCTTCTTCCTTCTACTTACTCTCCCTTCTTTCTGGTCAAAATTCCTTGACTGGGACTCAACAGCAAAGCCAGCAAAAATAACCCAAATACCACCAGGACGATCGCAGCCCCAGAAGGCATATTCAAATAATAGCTCAAATACATCCCGATCGCGCTTGCCAAACTCCCGACGATCGCGCCTAAACCCATCATTAAATGGAGTTCTTTCACCAACAAATACGCCGTAATTCCCGGCCCGATCAACAGCGAAATTACCAACAGCGCCCCTACAGTTTGCAAACTCGCTACAATTGTCAGCGTCATACCCGAAATCATTCCCAAATAAATCCAGTTGACAGGCAAACCGCTGGCTTGAGCTCCCAGCGGATCGAAAGTATAAAATAGCAATTCCTTGTAAAATAATTTAACTGCCACCAACACGATCGCCACAATCACAAATGTTTGCTGTACGTCAGACGGTGCGACTGATAAAATATTGCCAAACAAGAAACCGTCAAGGTCTAATTTTGTCGTCTGCAGCAAACTAATTAACGTCACGCTAAGGGCCAAAAATGTAGATAACATTAATGCCATGATTGCATCAATCTTAATCCGCGATTGCGACTGAATCCATACCATAATTGCCGCGCTGATCAGTCCCGACATAAAAGCGCCAATTGCGATATTGAAACCTAAATAAAAAGCCACAGGCAATCCCGCCAATACTGAATGGGCGATCGTGTCAACCATCATTCCCATTTGCTGTACGATTAAATAAGAGCCGACAACCGCGCAAAGAATTCCCAGCAAAACGCCGATCGCGATCGCATTTCTCATAAACTCAAATTGTAGCGGCTCAATCAATAAATCTAACATTTAATTACCTCACTAATAAAATTTTTTCAATACGTAGGTTAGGTTGAGTTCCCAAAACCCAACTCTTCAACCCATGTAGGTTGGGTTAAGCTCGCCAAACCCAACTCTTCAACCTACTTCATCTATTTGAGAAAGGCTCTAAATCCCCTTCGGTTAAGCAGAAACCAAACTTAAATCGTATCCGTAAGCCTTTTGAATATTAGCAGCCGTCAGCACTTCTTTACATGAACCGCTCGCAATTAACTGCTTATTCAGCAACAATAAATTATCGTAGTTTTTTAAAGTTTCCCCTAAATCGTGGCTGATTACCAACAAAGTTTTATTTTCCGATTTGAGTTCGGCAAAAATCTCGAAAATAATTTCTTCAGTAGATCGATCTATAGCATTAAAAGGCTCATCAAAGAAGAATAAATCGGCTTGTTGGGCGAGGGATCTTGCCAAGAAAATTCGCTGCTGCTGTCCCCCGGAAAGTTCGCCAATTTGCCTGTTTCGCAATTCCCACATTCCCACCCGCTGCAAAGCTGCTGCTACCAATTCTCG
>JBOFTL010000555.1:0-5123 GCA_051652045.1 Microcoleus sp.
CCAGCGGATCGGAGTTGTAGCAGTTAATTTAAATTTGGATCGAGTCGATGCTTTGATTCGGGAACGAACTGGTTTGGGCAAGAGTGGCGAAACTTATTTAGTCGGAAGATCCGGTATTAGAAATGTGTTTATATCAGGAGATAAATTGGGTGTAAAGGAATTCTCTCAAGGTGTTAGCAGTTTTGGGATTGATACGGCTGTTAAAGGAATCAGCGGCACGGGAGTTTATTCAAATTATAAGGGAGTTCCGGCGATCGGCAGCTATCGCTGGCTGAGCAAGCAGGGCGTGGCTTTGCTGGCAGAAATGAGTCAAGATGAAGCCTTTGAACCTGCTAACAAACTAGCCAGAGAAATTTTGTTAATTGGATTGAGTTCGGCGGGGATTTTATTGACAGCAGTTTATCTGATTTCTCGCCGGATTACGCTACCACTTTTGAATATTGCTGGGGCGGCGATCGAGGTTGCTAGCGGCAATCTTAATGCCAGAGCCCCGGTATTTACTGAAGACGAAATTGGCATTTTGGGAGCAGCTTTTAACCAAATGACCGGGCAACTGAAACGCTCGAATGAGGAGCTATTAGATTACAGCCAAACTCTCGAACAGCGGGTGACAGCAGCTACGGCAGAACTGCAAGATACTCTCAGTTATTTAACTTCTATTATCGATACGATCGCTGACGGATTGTTGGTCACAAATATCAGTGGCAGGATTGCTAGATTTAATCCGGCTTTATCGGAGATGTTTGGCTTGCAAAATATTGATATTAACGGTCAACTTACTGAGGAGATATTCGGCAGTGAAGTGTCAGACTTAATAACTAATACTATGCAGCCTCCGCGCACGGTTTGTACTAGAGAATTGTCGCTAGCGGGGGGCAAATTTGCTAAAGCTTCAGCAGTTGCTATCCTCAAACAAGCGCCCTCAGATGGCGAGGAACCAATTTATATCGGTTCGGTAATTTTAATTAGAGATATTACTGCGGAAAAAGAAGTCGATCGCATGAAAACTGATTTCATCTCTACAGTTTCCCACGAACTGCGCACGCCCCTGACTTCTGTCCTCGGTTTTGCTAAATTAATTCATAAGAAACTTGAAGAAAATGTCTTTCCGATCGTCCAAACAGAAGACAAAAAAGTGAAGCGGGCTGTCAAACAAGTCGGAGAGAACTTGAATATAATTATCGCCGAAGGCAAGCGCCTCACCGATTTAATTAACGATTTGTTGGATCTTGCCAAAATGGAGGCAGGCAAGATAGATTGGAAAATGGAACCATTGGCGGTGCATGAGTTAATCGATCGAGCAATAGCTGCAACTTCTATTTTGTTTGAACAAAAAGGATTACAGCTAATTAAAGAAATAGAAGAGGGACTGCCCGAATTTGTGGGCGATCGCGACAGATTGCTTCAGGTGGCGATCAATTTAATTTCCAATTCTGTAAAATTTACGGATACCGGTTCTGTCACCTGTAAAGCTAATAGGATAGGCAGTGAAATTAAGATTAGCATCATAGATACAGGTATGGGGATTGCAGAAGCAGACCGACCGACGGTGTTTGAAAAATTTAAGCAAGTGGGCGACACCCTGACAGACAAGCCGAAAGGTACAGGTTTAGGGTTGCCGATTTGCAAGCAAATTGTCGAACATCACGGTGGCAGAATTTGGGTAGAAAGTGAGTTGGGCAAGGGCAGTACCTTCTCGTTTACTCTTCCCTTGGAAGTTGCAGCAGAATCGGAAGTTAACATTGCCACACTTGAAATAAATACGTTTATCGAACAGTTGAAAGAACAAGTATCCCAAACTGCACCAACAGGAAACCATCACAAAAAAACTATTATGGTGGTAGATGATGATGCCAACATTCGCCAACTTTTGAGGCAGCAATTGGAGACAGAAGGTTACGCAGTTAAAGAAGCGAAAGATGGCATGGAAGCAGTTACATCAGCCAAACAGGAACCTCCAGATTTGATAATTTTAGATGTATTGATGCCTGACATGAATGGTTTTGATGTGGCAGCAATTCTCAAAAATGACCCGATTACAATGGGCATTCCGATCGCAATTAACTCTGGTATGGAAGACAAAGAACGCGGTTATCGAATTGGGGTAGATCGCTATTTTATTAAGTCAAGCGATAGCGAAGTTATGCTTGAGGAAATTGGCTTGCTGCTGTCTCAAGGCACTTCTAGGAAGAAAGTTTTAATTGTGGATGAAAATGTCTCGGATGCCAAAACTTTAGCTGATGCCTTGAAAGCTAGAGGATATAGCGTGACAGAAGTCCTTACGGGTGAAGAGTTCAGTAATAAAATAATGTCGGTTAAACCGGATATGGTAATTGCTAATGCTGATGTGTGGCAGAAGTCGGAAATTTTTCAATCTTTGCGATTTGAAAAAGACCTGGAAAATACCTTCTTCCTGATGTTAGGAGAAAAAGCAGCCGATACTTCTATTCAGGCAGATGGACAAACCGATGAGCAAAATTAATCTTAAACGCCTTGTTTCTCAGCCAGAAGTATCATCTCTGATCCGCGAACTTCTCAATGGTAGCGACGCAGCCATCACGATTCAAGCTGCTGACGGCACAATTTTGATGGGCGACCTTGCTACACTTGGGCTGCCTCAATATTCAGTGAAGTTAGGTGGCGAAGTTATAGGATGGGTAGCAGGTAATTCGGCATCGGCGATCGCGTCTTTACTCTCTTATTTAGCAAGTCAAGAACAAGAGAAAAAAGCTTTGGGTAAGGAAGTATTGGACAAGTACCGAGAAATTAACTTGCTTTACTCTCTTTCTAGCAAACTAACTGCCTGTTTGGACGTGAAAGAAATTTCTAAATTGGTAATTTATGAAGCTCAAAGAATTATTAAAGCTACAAATATTTACCTGCTGCTATTAACTCCTAATAACCAACTGGAAATCGCGGGATATTGGGGCGAAGCTAGCGAAAATCAAATTACATTTATTCCCGGCAAAGGTATCGTAGGTAGCGTATTGATTTCCCAGAATGCAGAAATAGTCAATGATGTTCTCAGCGATACGAGATTTATCCCAGGTAAAGTACCAATTAGCTCTTTGATTTGTGCTCCTCTCAAAACTCAAAATGGGGCGATCGGCGTAATTACTATTAGTAGTAAACAACCAGTTAATTATACCGCTCAAGACTTGAAGTTTGCCACGGGTCTTGCTTCTCTAGCATCGGCGGCAATTGAAAATGCATTACTGCACGAAAACAAGCTGCAAGAAGCCAAGATTAAAAGTCAATTGGAACGCTACATCCCGCCGCAACTGGTAAATGCGATTATTGCAACTGATGCAGAGATTTCCTTGGCACCGGCGAGGCAAAACATTGCTATTTTATTTTCTGATATTAGGGGCTTTACTACTAAATGTGAGGAATTGCCTCCCGAAACTATCGTCGGCTATTTGAACGAGTATTTTACTCATATGGTAGAGGTGATTTTCAGTCACGAAGGAACGGTAAATAAGTTTGTAGGAGATATGATTGTCGCGATGTTCGGCGCACCTGCTAAACTGATGGATAATGAGAAACAAGCGATCGCGGCTGCCATTGAGATGCAAATGCGATTGAGAACTATTCCCGTTGCTTGGATTAGAGAAAACTTCTTGACAGGAATTGGTATTAGTTCGGGCGAAGTAGTGATCGGCAACATCGGATCGCCGCAGCATTTGGACTATACTGCGATCGGGGATGAAGTCAATTTGGCGTCGCGGCTGCAAGGTATGGCTAAAGGCGGACAAATTCTCGTCAGCCGCAGCGTTTACGAGGTGACGCAAGACTTTTTTAGTTACCGGGAATTTGGCTGCTTTACCGTTAAAGGAAAACGCAAAAGTGTAGAGGTTTTTGAGGTAATATATTAGGTAAGGGCTAAAAGCTAAAAAAGTCTTATAGCGTTGCTCAGTAACATGAGGTATGCCGCAGGACTCGGTAATTGCTAATAGGTAAGGGGTAAAGCATTGCCCATTGCCCATTCCCCATTCCCCATTCCCCATTCCCCATTACAACTAAAATGGTGCAAAAAATATTAATTGTGGATGACGAACCTCATATCAGGCTGCTGCTGCAGCAAACTTTAGAAGAACTCGAAGATGAGGGAGTAGAATTAATAACTGCCGAGGATGGAGAAATTGCTCTAGAAAAAATTCGATCGGAGCAACCAAACCTGGTATTTCTCGATGTGATGATGCCGAAAATGAGCGGTTTTGATGTCTGCCACCATGTCAAGAAAGTCCTCGAACTAAAAAACATTTATATTATTATGCTGACAGCTAAGGGTCAGGAATTTGACAAACAAAAAGCTCAGGAAATGGGTGCAGATTTATATTTAACTAAGCCTTTCGACCCCGATGAAGTGTTGGAAAAAGCGCAGCAAGTTTTAGGTTTTTGAAAAGTTGAATTATGAACTTTCCTCAGTCAATTGTTCGCATTTTTCTCATGCTTCCGAACGGTCAGATTGTTGCACAACTGCGAGATAATATTCCAGGTATTGCCAGTCAAGGAATGCTTTCTACTTTTGGTGGTGGTGTTGACATTGGAGAAAGTCCACAGCAAGCAGCAGTGCGGGAATTGGCGGAAGAAACTGGCATCAAAACAGATTGCCAAATAGAATTTATCACAACTTTTATTTACAAAAAGATTCGGGAAAAGCGAGAATTTTCACAAAAAAATCACTTATTTTTGGTAAAGATTAGCAACTTTGAACAAATAGCGATCGAGGAAGGCGTGGGTTTTGTTGTTTTGAGAAAAGATGTAGATTTTAGGAAAGTCAACGCAGGTGAAGGAACTCAAATGGCTTGGAAATTGTTGCAGGAATATTTATCAGTTGAGAGTTGAGAGTTGATAGTCGATCGTTGATAGTTGTAGTGCGATCGTCCCCGCTCGCGATCGATTGATAGTTGATAGTTAAGATTTGAAGATTGTCTGCTGGCTAAACGCCTGAAAGATAAGTAAGCCCACTTCTTATTTTCGTAAAAAGTCCCGTTTTTTGCGTCAAGATATCCGTATATATTTGCGATTTTTTCCAATTGCTAGGCACTGCTGACAGAAATTCGCTGTTCCCGACAAGTGCGATCGTAAATATTATCTAATTCTACAGGCAAACAAATCTC
>JBOFTL010000556.1:0-2259 GCA_051652045.1 Microcoleus sp.
GCTATCTCAGCTTGGCACGAAATTTCGGCCATCAAATCGCTGTAACTGCTGGTTTAAACTTTTCTTGCGGTCAAGTTGTAGTGGTGATGGACGGCGATTTACAAGACCCGCCAGAGTTAGTTTTAGATATGGTAGAACAGTGGCGGCAGGGCTATCAAGTTGTTTACGCGCAGCGGACTCAAAGGCGTAAAGAAGGTTGGTTTAAGCGATTTCCAGCTTATATGTATTACCGGATTTTGCGACATCTAGCTGATGTTGATATTCCTATAGATACGGGAGATTTTTGTTTGATGGATCGGTGCGTGGTAGAGGTACTAAATGCCATGCCGGAACGCAATCGCTACATTCGGGGGCTGCGGGCTTGGATCGGTTTTAAACAAACGGCAGTTAAGTTTGAACGAGATCCGCGCTTTGCCGGCGATGTTAAGTATACATTCCGCAAATCTTTAAGATTGGCAATGAACGGTTTAGTCTCTTTTTCTAAAGTGCCGCTGCGCCTTTCTATTTATTTGGGATTGTTTGCTGCTTGTGTATCTATTGTCATGGCTTGTTTGGTGTTGTATTGGCGTCTGTTTTCGCCAAATTCTCCGCTGACTGGCTTGGCAATTGTAATAATCGCAATCTTTTTTTTGGGTGCGGTCCAGTTGGTGAGTATTGGGATTTTGGGACAGTATGTGGGGCGGATTTATGAGGAGGTGAAGGGGCGGCCTCTGTATACGCTGGCGGAAGTTGCTGGCTTTAAAAAAGGAGAAGGGGAATGAGATAGAGGTCGATTAAGAATAATATTCGTAGCGAGGACTTCAGTCCCCTCCACTAAGGTTCGTAGTAGGGACTTCAGTCCCCTCCTCTGCGGAATAAAATCTTTTTAAATATGCCTGGGAAGTTTGTCAATCTAATTTCGATCGTCAAAAAAGACTGCGACACAATAGAATAGATAATAGCCGATCGCTCGGTCTTAAGAGCGATCGACTATAATTAAAATTGGTTCGCCACATCTGACGAAAGTCCTGAAAAATCTGCGGACTGAAGTCCACACTACAAACTGAAGTCCTGAAAAATCTGCGGACTGAAGTCCACACTACAAACTAATATAATGAATTAAAGCAGTACATCAATCCTAAATCTCAAATCCCATGCCACTAACGCTTTACAACAGCTTGACCCACCGCGAATCGCCTTTTGAACCCCTCGAATCAGGAAAGGTGCGGATGTACTGCTGCGGCGTTACGGTATACGATTACTGCCATGTCGGCCACGCCCGCGCTTATATTGTCTGGGATATGGTGCGCCGCTATTTGATGTGGCGCGGCTACGAGGTTCGCTACGTGCAGAATTTTACAGATATTGATGACAAAATTCTCAATCGCGCCCGCGAAACAAATTCCACAATGGAAGCTGTAGCGGAACGTTTCATTGAAGAATATTTCACCGATATGGACAAACTGAATATTCTTCGGGCAGATGAGTATCCGCGCGCGACTCACTCACTGGACGGCATCAAAAAGCTGATTCACGAGTTAGAAAATAAAGGCTTTGCTTACGCTTCCGGCGGTGATGTTTATTACAGAGTTAAAAAGTTTGCCGACTACGGAAAACTTTCCGGCAGAAAGTGGGAAGAGATGCAAGCCGGGGCTAGCGGCAGGTTGGAAACCCAAGAATTAGAAGGTGAAAAAAAGCAAGATTCCTTCGATTTTGCGCTGTGGAAAAGTGCTAAGCCGGGAGAACCTTTTTGGGATTCATCTTGGGGAAAAGGTCGCCCCGGATGGCACATTGAATGTTCGGCGATGGTGCGCGATTGCTTGGGCGAAACTATTGACATTCATTGCGGCGGTTCCGATTTGACTTTTCCCCACCACGAGAACGAAATTGCTCAATCTGAAGCCGCTACGGGAAAATCTCTTGCTAATTATTGGATGCACAATGCTTTTGTGACTGTCAATGGTAGAAAGATGTCGAAATCTTTGCACAATTTTATTACAATTCGGGATTTGTTGGAGGGAAATTGGTCGGGAAATTCGGAATCTGATTCTCCCTCAGAGGGCGGTTACGGGAGCACATCCCCTACAAAGGGGGGGAGTAGGAGTGATTTGTCGGGCGATTTGGAATCTGACCCCCCCCAACCCCCCCTTAGTAAGGGGGGGAGTAAGAGTCGGGCAAAAGCTGTGGAACCGATGGCGGTAAGGTTGTTTGTGTTGACGGCGCAGTATCGCAGTCAAATTGATTTTACCGAAGAGGCGATCGCATCTGCTAAAAATGGCT
>JBOFTL010000557.1:0-3454 GCA_051652045.1 Microcoleus sp.
AGTCAATTATCAACCCTCAACTCTCAACGATCGATCGCGAGTGGGGACGCTCGCACTACAACTATCAACGATCGATCGATCGCGAGTGGGGACGCTCGCACTACAACTATCAACGATCGATCGCGAGCGAGTGGGGACACTCGCACTACAACTATCAACGATCGATCGCGAGCGAGCTCCCGACGCTCGCACTACAACTATCAACTATCAACTATTCACCCTTCCAAAGCGGCCAAAAGACACAATAAAAAAGCTTCCGTCCACTCAACAACAGCCCCGTAAGTATCCCCAGTGTGACCCCCCAAACGGTGGTTAAACCAAGCACCTGCTAAAATGCCGATCGCGCTTCCCCCCAAAGCCATCCCCGACGCCAACAGCCACCTGTCGCCCTCCAACACGACTTGCAGGAGGCTCAAACTCAGCAGCAGCAGCACTCCGGGTATAAAATCAAAAGCAGAATACACCGACTCTTTGTGAAAAGCCCCCTTCCCCTGGGCCCGCAAGTACGGATAGCGGGCGATCGCCACTAATTGCCCCCATCTCCCCCAACCCGCAACACCCATCAAAGCCAGCCACCGATAGTGATTCAAGTCAGCAAGAGCAGCAGTTTTCAGCAAGACGATCGCGATCGCGGCCATCGCTCCAAAGGCCCCTGTCACGCTATCTGCCATCACTTCCAAGCGTCGGTCGCGATCGGGTACAGCCAGCCCGTCAGCAGCATCCATAGCCCCATCTAGGTGCAGCCCGCCAGTAATCCCGATACCTGCCACTACCACCAAGGCCGATCGGGTCAACACTGGCATCTTCAAAAACTCTAACCCAGCATCTGCCAGTCCCAGCACCGCCCCAATGCCCAAGCCCAGAGCTGGTGCAAACCGAGCTATGCCGCGAAACTCTAACGTCCAAGAAATCGGTACAGGCAGGCAAGTATAAAAAGCAACTGCTGCAGCCCAAGCAGCTCCTTGATTCCGGAAATATCTCCGCGTAGAGCGAACCCAATTATTATCATCCGCCATAAGATAGAAAATTTTCTGATTTTATCCAGTTGTGAATCGATGAGGGTGTGCCAGAATTGGATCGATAATATCTTTCGATCCGCCAGGTCACTAACCCCAGCGATCGAGGCATGGGGCAAGAAGCGAGGAAAATTCACCACCTTCTTAATTCAAGACTAAAACAGTGTCTAGCTTACGGGCCTCGAACCCAAACTGAACTATCTGGTGGTGATACACCATTCATACGTTACTGGACTCTTCCCTAATCTGTAACCTCTGTGATAGTCAGTAGCGAAGGGAAATATACACGCGGGCTTATCGCCACTTGTTATGCGATCGCGAACAAACAGTGTCAGTCGGCAATTGTCAGGCGCGAAAGTGCTTTTGCAAAAGCACCCGGCATTTAGTAGTTCCAAGGCGGTAGCAAGATTCGCAGGGGTGGGTAACTCCACCCCGACCACCAACCTAAAACTTAAGATGTAAAGTCGTCCTAGAAGGACGGGATTTCCAATCCATTTATCTGATGAGACACCTTCTGCCCGAGCTCTTTTCTTGCGAAAACCGCTGCTGGCAGTAAGTCCCAAGCCCCCGATCGGAAAGAGGTTAAACTCAAAACAAGCGTTTCCCTTCTACAAAACTTAGCGCGAATTCCGCGATCGCCGAGAACAAAACATATTACACCAGAGGCTTTTGCTCCATGAGTCACGACCAATTTAGTAACAGGGTGGCTGCTCCTTGCATCATCGATACGGGCACTGTCGTCAACAAGCGCGATATCCAAAGGTTGCTGTTTGACTTAGGCCGCGTCCGTTACATCCACATTCAGGATGGCAAAATTTACAGCCAAGGAGAAGGGTACGTACTCGAAGTTTTCGCAGACCCTCGCCGTTCGACCCTGATAGCCAACCGCGCTCTTTATTTGAATGTTTACAGTTTTGACTGCTTGGAACTCAAGCAGTCGCCAGAACAGGGATCTTATTTCGAGCTGATTCAAGACGGGCGACATTTGCAGTTGATTCCCCTTTCTAACCCTTTGCAAGAGCAAATCAATCGCAATTTAAATGCTGCAGCTTTGGATGCGGTGGTAGATCAAGTGATGTCGGGTAATTGGGACTTGCAATTTGATGAAGACGATTCGCCGTTGTGAACCAAATTCTACAGCCCTTCTCAACCTCGCTCTCGATCGGGCTGGTGAAATGCTGCGATCGAAGTTTGATTGTTGGTGATTAACAAAAAATAAAACCATTAGCAGCTAACAATGTAGTAGTTGCAGTAATTGGTAGTGTTTGTACCCGATACCTGATGCCCGATTCTCTCCGCTTCGCTTCGCCCATGCCCGAAAAATTTTCTTTTAAATGTCAGGCTCATTGCAGCCACACCCAAGCACGTGCAGGAGTTTTTGTAACTCCCCACGGTATTGTAGAAACCCCCCGGTTTATGCCTGTGGGAACCTTGGCCAATGTTAAAACTCTGACGCCGGCTCAACTTGCAGCGGCGGGAGCTCAGATGGTTTTAGCAAATACTTATCACTTGCACTTGCAGCCGGGGGAGGGTATTGTAGCCGGGGCTGGCGGACTGCATAAGTTTATGGCTTGGGCGGGCCCGATTTTGACAGATTCGGGCGGCTTTCAGGTGTTTAGTTTGAGCGAAATTCGCACGATTTCTGAGGATGGGGTGACTTTTCGTTCTCCCCGCGATGGCAATATGATTCGGTTGACGCCGGAAAGGTCGATCGAAATTCAGAATCATTTGGGTGCGGATGTAATTATGGCTTTTGACGAATGTCCTCCTTACCCGGCCCCGCGACAGGATGTGGAAGCGGCGGTAAATCGCACTTTCCGCTGGCTGCAACGCTGCGTGCAAGCCCACTCGCGATCGGATCAAGCTTTGTTTGGTATCGTCCAGGGGGGCGTTTACCCGGATTTGCGAGCTCTGGCCGCTCAGCAGTTGGTGGATTTGGATTTGCCCGGTTACGCGATTGGCGGTGTCAGTGTCGGAGAACCGGGAGAATCGATCGAACATACTGTTAAGTTAACAGCACCGCTACTACCAGCAGCAAAGCCTCGGTATTTGATGGGCATCGGGACTTACCGGGAAATGGCCCAGGCTGTTGCTAGCGGCGTAGATATGTTTGATTGCGTGATTCCCACCCGGCTGGCGCGCCACGGAACGGCTTTGGTTGCGGGAGAACGCTGGAATTTGAAAAATGCTCGGTTTAAAGAGGATTTTAGCCCCCTGGACGAGTCTTGCCCTTGCTACACTTGCCAAAATTTCAGTCGGGCTTATTTGAGCCATTTGGTGCGCGCGAAGGAACTTTTAGGGCATACGCTGCTGGCAATTCATAACGTTACGGAGTTGATTCGGTTTGCTAGCAGGATGCGGGAGGCGATTTTGGCCGATCGATTTACACAAGAGTTTGCTCGCTGGCTGGCACCTCAGCTCGATCGCGATTCTAGCTA
>JBOFTL010000558.1:0-2006 GCA_051652045.1 Microcoleus sp.
CTTCCTTCTTCCCTCTTCCTTCTTCCTTCTTAAACGTCACCGATTTCGAGGCGAATGCAGATTACAGACGACCTCAACAAATTATTAGACATCGTGCCAGATGACATCCGGCGACCCATAGAGCAGCACCCGCAGCGCGACAATCTCATCGAGATTGTCATGGATTTGGGACGCCGGCCAGAAGCTCGTTTTCCGTCTTCGGCTGAGTTACTTTCCTCCATAGCTGTTTCCCAGGCCGACCTCAACTATTGCATTGAGCGGGTCGGCCATTTCGGCGGCGACAATCGAGCCGGTATCGAACAAACATTACACCGAATTAGCGCGATCCGCAACCGCAGCGGCGAACCGATCGGTCTGACTCTGAGAGTAGGACGTGCGGTATTCGGGACGATCGGGATTATCCGCGATTTAGTCGAAACCGGGCGCAGCATTCTGATGCTCGGTCGCCCCGGTGTCGGCAAAACTACCGCCCTGCGAGAAATTGCCCGCGTGCTCGCCGACGACTTGAAAAAACGGGTGGTAATTATTGATACCTCCAACGAAATAGCTGGAGATGGAGATATCCCCCATCCGGCGATCGGCAGAGCTCGCAGAATGCAGGTGGCCCGCCCCGAACTCCAACACCAAGTCATGATCGAAGCCGTGGAAAACCATATGCCGGAAGTGATCGTGATCGACGAAATCGGTACGGAACTCGAAGCTTTGGCAGCCCGGACGATCGCGGAACGCGGGGTGCAGTTGGTGGGTACGGCCCACGGGAACCGACTCGAAAACTTAATGAAAAACCCGACTCTGGCAGATTTGATCGGGGGCATCCAAGCGGTGACGCTGGGAGACGACGAGGCCCGACGCCGCGGTTCTCAAAAAACTGTTTTGGAACGCAAAGCCCCGCCCACTTTTGCAATTGCGGTGGAAATGCTGGAACGCCAGCGTTGGGCGATCCATGAAGATGTGACAGAGGCGATCGACACTTTGCTGCGGGGACGCCAGCCCAGCGAGCAAATCCGCAGCCTCAGCGATACCGGAGAAGTGATAATTTCTCGCGAGTCACCCGTTCCGCCAGCCCGATTTCCGGGAATGGCAAATTCCACAGGCGGGTCGGTATCGCCGATCCGACCCGTCACGCAAATTTCTGGGTGGCGCGGCGCTGGTAAAATGGTGCCGCTACCGCCTCAAACTGCAGAACTCGCAGCTAGCGGATCTGGTGTTTCGGAAACTCGGTATTTCGAGCAGTTGCTGGAAGAGTCGCTGTCCGTGACTCCTGTAGCGACCCCCGGCCGTTTTTCTCAACATATCGGACCTAATGGCGAAGATTTGCCCCTGCACGTTTATCCTTACGGTATCGCTCGCCACCAGCTCGAACAGGTGATTTCTACGCTGAACTTGCCTGTGGTGCTGACTAAGGATATTGACAGTGCTGATGTGGTTTTGGCTTTGCGATCGAACGTGCGCAATCAGTCGAAATTGCGGCATTTGGCTAAAACTCGCCAAGTTCCGCTGCACACGATTAAAGCCAGCACTCTGCCCCACGTCGCTAGAGCTTTGCGACGGCTGTTGGATATGGAAGATCCCGGTACGCCGGAAGTGGCAGACCTCACTTTGTTTGCTCGCAGCGGTTCTTCTGATGAGATCGAAGCTTTGGAAGAGGCCCGTTTGGCGGTGGAGCAAATTGTGATTCCCAAAGGACAGCCGGTGGAACTGTTGCCCCGTTCTCCCCACGTCCGCAAAATGCAGCACGAACTGGTGGAACATTACCATCTCAAGTCCCACAGTTTTGGGGAAGAACCCAACCGCCGCTTGCGGATCTATCCGGCATAAAGGGAGACTTTGAGGCTGTTTCTCCTCTAGATTCTATTTGTAGGGTGCGCACTGCGCACCTTACAGCTTTTGCTAGCAAACAGCCTCTATTTGTGGGGTGCGCACTGCAAGCCCTGTCAAGGTGGTGAAGAAGGCCCTCAAACCCCTGAAAATTCGTTGCCCCGGATCGTTCGATCTGACGCTTTTTA
>JBOFTL010000559.1:0-8767 GCA_051652045.1 Microcoleus sp.
GATCGCTTCACTGCTGACGTTTCCTGCTGTACTAACAAAGTAACTGCTAGTCCACAGCGACGGCAATCTAAGCAGCTCCGGGAACTCAGCACGAAGAAAGCGACTAGAACGCCCCTTGAACGCCTTGATTACAAGGTGAGGCGTGTCAGTCGGCTTAACTCCTACAAATAGGTGGATATGGTCGGGGGCTACCTCCAGCGCCAAAATATCCCACCCTTTCTCAGTCGCTAAAGCCTGAAATATTTCACGGCAACGCTTGGGAATCCCGCCTATCAGCACTTTGCGCCTGCGTTTAGGGATGAAAACAAAGTGGTAGTTCAGAAGAAATTTGACGTGGTTATGCGATTTGTAGTCGTCCTGGGTCAGCATGGGAAATTAGTTGATAAATTGCTTGACATCTACTATTGTAGTTGATAGCATATAGGAAGTCAACTACACAAGAGGAAAACGACATGTCCACTAAAGAGCAAATCGCTGACAAGATTTTCAACGAGTTCGACAGACTGGGTGTTTCCACGAATCAAGAAGCATATTCGGGTTTGATGTGCGATTACCAGTCGCTTTTGAAGGAGGGCGTGCCTGACGTAATCGTAGTGAAGATTTACGACGACCAAGCTAACGCCTTATACGATGCCCAGAAAGTCCTGAATTTTGTTGAAACTCTAGAATCAGCGTCTCTAGTTCCCGATGAGGCTCAAAATATCTGGGATCTTATTCGTGAGTTCGAGGTTTAAAATGCCCCACGGATGCCAGCAAAACTTGCTGCATTTGGACAAAGATACTCAGGCAATTCTTGAGTATCTTTGCTCTGAGTCCAACAAGCTCCACAACTGCACGGTCTACTACGCCCGTCAAATCTGGTTCAAAACTCGAAAATTTGTCACGGGATTTGACCTGGTGAATGAGATGAACCGGAACCGACACTTTCAGGCAATGGCCAATGAAATATCTGTCCAAACCTGTATTTCCGTGGGTGAGTCGGTCAAATCTTTCTCGAAGTTGCTCAAAAAAGCAGCTAAAGGCGAGTTGAACCAAAAGCCAAAGTTTCCCAACTACCGCAAGCCCGGAATGCACCTAATCGCCTTCCCGAAACGCTGTCTAAAATTGGTCGGGAATCAAATTCGTTTCCCGCTGGGGCTTCAGATTAAAGCGTGGTTTGGGGTGAAAGAATTCTTCCTCCCGATGCCATCAAACTTAGATTTTTCAGCTATTCGAGAGGTGCGAATCCTGCCCCGCAATGGCGCTCTGTATGCTGAGTTTGTCTACAACATCGCGGCAAAACAAGCCGATCTAGATCCTACGAAAGTGCTGGGATTGGATCACGGCTTGAATAACTGGCTAACGGGTGTAAGCAACACTGGAACTAGCTTTGTGCTTGATGGCAAGCATCTAAAATCAGTAAACCAG
The DNA here is from genome assembly GCA_051652045.1 of Microcoleus sp. Lineage (GTDB taxonomy): Bacteria > Cyanobacteriota > Cyanobacteriia > Cyanobacteriales > Microcoleaceae > Microcoleus. Next base: position 1,408 of record JBOFTL010000559.1, read on the forward strand.
TGGTACAACAAATCTGTTGCACGATTGATGGATGGCAAAGACAACGGCTATTGGTCAAAACGGCTTGCTGGATTGACTGAGCGCCGAAATAGACAGATGCGCGATGCGGTGAACAAAGCTGCGCGAATCGTGATCAACCACTGCCTAGAAAACAAAATCGGCTCTATCGTTTTTGGCTGGAATAAAGGTCAAAAAGATAGTGCAAATATGGGCAAAAAGACAAATCAAAAGTTTGTCCAAATCCCTACGGCAAGGCTGAAAGAGCGGATTAAGCAGCTATGCGAGATCCACGGAATACAGTTCCTAGAGACCGAAGAATCCTATACCTCAAAGGCAAGTTTTCTCGACTCTGATTCTCTCCCCAAATACGGTGAAAAACCCGAAGGCTGGGAGCCATCAGGTAAGCGCGTAAAGCGCGGGTTGTATCGGGCTGGTAATGGCTGGAAAATCAATGCGGATTGCAACGGTGCTTGCAATATAATCCGCAAAGTAGCGATGATGGCGGGTTTCGACTTGTCCGGAATCAGTAGAGGCGATTTGACAGCGCCTTTGAAGTTCAAATTCTGGACTCCTCAAGAATCTCAGTCTCTTTAGAGCTGAGAGTGTCAATCACGCATCGAGTCACTCAGGCTAACCAAGCGTACAATCGAGGGGAACCCGATCGATCGTCACCATGACCCCACAGACAAAACTAGGGACGCTGCTAGAGTCCCGCCGAAAGACCACGCCGATATACACCTATGCAGAAATCCTGAATATCACCAGAACCTCGTATTATCGAATCCTCCATGGAAAGGACGTTGATGTTGCGACACTCCTCAGGATTGCTAAGGCGCTGAAAATAGACAACCGATCGATCATCCTTCTTGGGTACTGTGACAGGATGGACGCACCAGAGGGCATTACTACAGAGGGGGCATTGAAGCTGCTACTAAAGGCACAACGGGGAGCTTGCTACAATCCCGGATTGCTTCGCAGCAAGCCCAACACCATCCGCACTCTACGGGCGATCGCGGATCAAAAACCGATGATCAATGGGCGATCGATCGGCCTTGCTGACCTTGTTCTCGCTGCCTATTTTGATGAATTGCCTCATTGTATCTTTGGTTAATCTGAGGTCAAACTAGTACACTTAACGCTCCGTTTTTTGAAAAGTTCATTCCGGAATTCGATTGCCCTCCAACCCTTACCCTGCACAGCTTTCAGCCTACCTCCACTTGATCGACTCTCTAATATAATAAAAAGAGGGCGATCGATGCCAGTAGTACAAGGAGAGGGCGCTCGAAAATCGTACGCCAAAGTCACGGACCTAAGAAAATATCTTTGGTTAATCCGAGATACAATAGAGAGGTGATTCGGGGAAGCTCGATCGCAGTAATCAATAAATAATCGTGGTATCTCACAATGTTTGATTTTGGAAATGAAAGCTTTGATTCTTCCCTCGCGATGGAAGGCGATCAATCTGGATCGCGCTATCCTGCGATCATGGCGGATGACTATAAGCCCAAAAATCTCAAGACTGCCGTAAAACTTGGATTGACCCAAGATGGTATTGATCTTTTGAGCGACATCTCAGGATTGCTACTGCCAGAGCAGATCGAAGTTTCGTACAATGATGGAAAAGTAGAGGAGATTTTCCAAGCTTTTGCCCCAGGCGTTCGCTGGGTCATCCTTGCTCAACCTCGTCTCTTCGCGATCAATAAAGAAACTGGCGATATTAGCAAGCTTGCGAAGGGCATGTCTGAGCGTGGGGAGGTTTCGATTTCCAAGGTTTTACTGGCTTGCCTTGTTGGCGGAACGTTGCTCCTGGATGAGGAAGGATTGCCTCAAATTTTCACACTGAAACTGAAGTCGTCGAAGACCTCGCTCATCGGTAACAGTCGAGACAAGGATGGTGGCGTTAAGGATAATAAAGGCAAGAGCACGATCGCCGCTCTCAACAACGCTGTCCGGGCATCTTGCAAGGGTGCTGCAAAGAATGCATGGGTCGCGCATCTCGCTTCAGTTGAGCTAGGCGCGATCGCTGAATTGTTTGAATCAAAGCCCGACGCTAAAGGCAAAACACAATCATCTATGGGGATTAGATTTGTGTTTGGCGAAGGTGCTAAAAAGGTTCCGGATGCTGCCGCTAAACAAATCGTGGAGTTTATCTCTACTGAAGAGTTCAAAACTTTTGCCCTAAATCCGTTCGCAAAACCTGCGGAAAAAGAACCTGAGGAACACAATTACGAATTCAACATTGAAGGAGATGAAAGCGGCTTAGGCTTCTAACTCATCCACAAAATAAACCTTAGTTAAGCCCCGCACAGACGGGGCTTTTGAATATGCAAACCTTAACTAGAACAGCCCGTCCAGCGACCGAAAGCGCGATCGAATCCCTTCGACGATGCCATGATGAGCTTGTCAGTAAAGGGGCGATCGTGCCTCAGAAATTCAGCGGCGGCGCAGGCATCAAAGCAGCCTACCTGACTTGCTTGGCCGTGCAAGATAAGTGCGATCGGTTACTGCCGGACATCGCTACATTGTTGAAGGAAGCTGACGAGCTTGATGCGTTGAGTCTTGAGAAACCTTGGACTAATTCAAGGTGGAAGGATGACCTGGCAGAGCAACAGCGATCGGCGTTCGATCGGGTTCACGAATGGTTCTTCAGTGGCGGTAAACGATTTCTATTCCAGGGCGGTGCAGGTACTGGGAAGACTTATTCATTGTCGCGAATCATTCAAAGTCTCCAGGAAATCCAAGGTCGATCGGCTTTAGAGTCATGTTCAGAGGCTAGATTCAAAGTGGCGATCGTCGCTCCGACCCATGAGGCGGTTAAAGTAATTCGTGGCTTCGTTCAGCGGTCTGGGCTGGCCAATGTTCATATCAGCACTATTCATTCGTTGCTGCATCTAAAGCCTGGGAAGTTCCGGGCGGACGGCACGCGGGAAATGATGCGTGATGAAGGGAATATGGCCGATCGCTACGAGAACTTTTCACTGGTCATCATCGACGAATCATCAATGTTGGGGCCGGACATCCTCAAGCATATCCCGAAGAATACTCCTACGATCTATATGGGGGACTGGGCACAACTTCCCCCAGTTGACCCCAGTGAAGCGACCGATCGCAAAGCTGACCCGGTTTTATCCCTAGTTTTCCACACGCCAGATCAATTGGAATTGACGGACGTACATCGGTATGAAGGGGCGATCGCGAAAACAGCACTTAGCATTCGGGATAGTATTCGATCGGGATCTCGTCCTACGATTTATTTTGAAGGCAACTTGTCCCGAATGCCTGCCGAAAAGTGGACAAAACATCTCATTGATTCGATCAAGGATGGCGTGGATGTTCGTGCGTTGCTGTTCACTAATGCTGCGGTGACCGCACTCAATCACGAGGTGCGATCGGCTTTGTTCCCTGACGCTGGCAAGTATGAAATAGGCGATCGGCTCCGAGCAAAGGGGCCGATTATCAAGATCGCTACTGACGATGAAATAGACGCAATTATTCGCCTGGAAACAACTGAGAAAGAATCCAGCGGGAAGCTTAGTTTCGATCGGGACGAATCTCGGGAGATTTACATTAGATCGTGTGTGCAGAAAGCTTTGAGGAGGCAAAACAACTCATCTGAAGGCAACATCATGATGCAAACTTGCTCAGGCTGTGTCGTTAAAAGCGTGGCAGAAAAAACACTGTGGCTGGCTCCATTGCTCGGTGATGGTCTTCAAGTTCGTGCTTACGATCTAGAATTGCACTCGGACGATGATTTGTTGTTCACAAAAACCGCAGTCCACTGCGACGATCGGGCCATGGTCACAAAATACCTGAAAAGCTTAGCTGAGTTGATTTTCAGGGAGGAACCAGGACGGCGATCGAAGGCATGGCGATCGTATTACAACATCCTGGGGCAACTTAATCTAACGGGCAAAGGGCAAGGCACCAAAACCGCCTATATTGACCTATTGCAGTACGGTTACGCAATCACAACCCATCAAAGTCAGGGAAGCACGATCGACCTTGTGATGGCCGATTTTGCTAACATTGCCCGGTGTCCATCACCCAAAATGAGAAAGATGCTTCAATACACAGCACTGACCCGTGCGGCAAAAGAGTGCATCATTAAGCTGGATTAGCATTCCCGCCGACGCCCCCGTGATGCTCTCGAATGGGAGCCGATCGGGGGCGCGGAAGTCAGGGCGATCGGTTGATTAAATTTGGAGAAAAAACGATGCATAAATTTCAAGCAGGCGATCGGGTCCAAGCGCAACTCGGTAGACCGGGCGATCGGTACTGGGCTGATGGCCGAATAAAAGCCGTGTCAGTAACTGGCAATTCGTGCGTTTTTGAAGGATTCGATCGTGCAGGCTTTCCTATCTCGATCGGTGTTGATGTTGAAAATCTAAGGGCAATTGGCGAAAATTCAAAAATCAGCCCCAAATAAGATTATGTTATATTAATCGTGTCGCCAGTCGGATGCTGCACCGATCGACCATTCCGAGATTTGATCACCTTGGAATAAATGCAGCGCTTAGCGTGATAGAGCAGCCCGGTAGCTCACCAGCCTCATAAGCTGGAGGTCGCATGTTCAAATCATGCTCGCGCTTTATTGAAAATTTGGGTAAAAACCCCGTCCTTCTAGGACATGAATTGATCCATCGTGCGATCGTCCCTCACTAGTACACTTTATCCCTCGATTTTTGAAAAGTTCAGTTCAGAATTCGATCGCCCTCTAACCCTTGCCCTGCAAAGCTTGCAGCCTGCCTCTACTCGACCGGTTCTCTAATATAAATAAAAGAGGACGATCGAAGGGCCTAGTACGAAGGAGGGCGATCGCCCAGTACAAGATCGTACGCCAGCGTCACAGCAACAATATTGTATTTTCCGCGAGGCTAGCGTAATATGAGGGGACTCACCTTGTGCTATCCTCATGAACTCTCTCAACGCACTACCACAAGAAGGACCGATCGGATTTACGTCCGATCGGTCCTTCTGCGTTGATGGCACGGTGAAAAAATTGCAAACAAATAAGGACGCCCTACCAAAAGCGTCCTTATTACTACTGAAAAATCTGTTGATAGGTACATTATATGGCATTTCAAAATCTTTCGCAACATGGTCCGCTTAAAAGATTTAAGAAAGGCGAGTGCCCGATTTGCAAGAGCAAGGGACAGGGTTGTGCATACCATGAAAACGACGATCGCGCGATCGATCTAGTTCTCTGCATCGATGAAGAGGCATGGCACCCAGATTATGTGCGAGGTCGGCGATCGCGGTCGAATGATGCGTGGAGCGAGACTACGCTGTGGATCCCAAAGGGGATGGAGCGATCGGGTCGGCCTGCGAAGGAAGAAACCCGGCAAGAACAAGCCGATCGGCAGGTACGTCGTCAGGCACGATTGCAAGCAGAGGCCGATCGTAAAGCCGGGAACCCCGATGGCAACCTGCGGCACCAGGAATACTCAAAATTATTAAAACAACTGCCTGAACGGCTACATCCGGAAGATGCGGCGGACCTGTTACGCCGGGGTATTTCTGCGGATAAAGCTCGATCGATGGGGATTCGATCGATCGCCATCCGTCAACCATTATTTACACGTATTAATAGTGCCATCCCTGGAATCTCCAGCGATGGCCGATCGATGAGCAATGCACAGCCAGGTTACATCGTGCCGATTCGGGATACGTCCGGGCGGATCTTGGGGGCGCAACTTAAGAACCGTAATCCTAAGCCGATCGATCCGATCGCCGCCAAAAGTTACGCAAAATATCTATGGCTATCGTCGGCTGGCATTGACGGCGGTTATGGTCCGTCGCTGGCTTGCGATGATTTGCCGTTGGCATTTGCCAGGCCGCAGACCCCAGATCTCGATCGCTCTGATTACCTCGGCCTGTGCGAGGGGACCGGGGTGAAGGTGGCATTGGTAGCCGATCGGTTTGGCATCCCGACGATCGGCGCTTCCGGCGGAAACTTCGGCAAACCCGGCAATGATTTCTACTTGCTCGATCGCTATTACAAAGCTTCTGGCAAAAAACACATCATGTTGTTCCCCGATGCCGGGGCACTTTTCAATCCAGACGTGATTCTCGCTTACAGCAGAATTGCTGAATTTGTCGAGTGGAAAAACAAGCAGGGCAAAGTGACTGCGCAGGCGCAGAAGGCGATCGGGGACAAACAGATGAAAAAGTTTGAGCCGATCGAACTCAAGGTGATGTGGTGGGACCAATTCACAAAGGAAAATGCGGACCCGGATGAGTTGACGACGGAAAAACCGATCGTCTTGCCTTGGAAAGACTTTTTTAGCTGCACGCTCGGTGTTGAGCGCAAGCCTGCTAATGCTTGGATCGAGTCTCGGAAGTTCAGCGCTGATGAGGTGCGGGACTCTCGGTATTGTGATTTTGACATGCCAGCAAAGCGGGAAATGCTTTGCATTAAGGCATCGTTGGGCCTTGGGAAAACCCATCGGATGATCGAACTCATCGTCCAGAAGGGCTGGGCTGCTGTGGTCGTGGACCCAACAAATAACTTATGCGTCAATTTCAACGAACGGGCGGCAAAGGCGGGGATTTCTGCCGATCTGGTGGGAAACCTTGTCGGCCAGGATGAGGCGATCGCGGCGGCAAGTAGTTTGGTTCAGGTCATGAGCCTTTGCCCGGATTCAATCATGAATGTTTCGATCGAAGGTTCGATCGGTAAGATTTTGGTAATTGACGAGGCTAACGAAACTGGGCAAGCGTTTCGCCAGCGTCCGACGCATATCCAAAAGATTCGTAGAGAGGCGATCGAGCATTTCCAAGCACTGCTCCACGTTGCCCACGGCGTTGTCTTGATGGATGGCAACCTCTCGGACTTAAGCTGCAAGTGGTTCTCTGACTTGTGCCCTTCTTTGAGCGTTCGCAAGATCGAGTACAGTCACAAGAACGTCATGAAATTTGACATGGAAGTGGGAACGAAAGAGCAATTCATTGCGAACATGGCCTACCTTGTTAAGGTTGGCGCTGCCCCTATCATCATCGGTACAGACAGCAAGGCCGATACGCGAGTGGCTGAGTATCCCTTGAATGCTGACACGGCAAAAGAATGCTCAGTAGATGCGGAAGGGAAGCTTTACTCAGCATGGGCCGAATTGCTCATGAAGGATCCGGCTGAATTCGTCCGAGTGTTTTCTCCTAAGTCAGTAGCCTACTCTCCGGCGGCAGGATCAGGCTGGGATTGCAATGTCGGCAACTATTTCAAGAAGAATTTCATTCTTGGAACGGGTGTTTTGGGTGTTGATGGGATGATGCAAAACTCCGCACGCGATCGATCTTTGGAGGAGCCTCGTCTTACTCATATAGCCTCAACAGGCTTAGACCAGTACTGGTCAATTGATAAAGA
>JBOFTL010000560.1:0-5515 GCA_051652045.1 Microcoleus sp.
ATCCTCCTTTCTCATCGCAGCCAAGGGATGCTCTAATCGTCCAGCACGGTTCATTCCAGAAGCGGATATTTGGAAGTTTATCGTATCCATATCCAACCCGCTCAATGATTAACGGATATTCACAGCGATCGCCAAGAACTGAAATCGCTTGTCGCTGCTTCTCCGTGAGTTGCGCTGGCTTTAGACCCAGGTCTTTTATGTCGCCTAAGGCAGTCCTCCACCCAACCCATGGTTTATGGAAAAATGTTTCCTCTTTTGCATGAGTCTCAACTAGTGGCGGTAATTCATCTTGGCTAGCACGTAAGATTAGGCGATCGCGGTCTTGCGCTACTCCAAAATTTAATGCATTAACAACTCGATGATTGACATTATAGCCAAGCTCTTTAATTTGATTATAAATTATCCCAAAAGATTCCGTAAGCTCTGGGATTCCTTTTTTTGTCCATTCTTTTTGAGGTTTATAAAGATATCCTCTAACATTTTCTAATGCAAAATATTTAGGTGTTTTAACTTTAATAATCTTTGCAATTTGTTTGGCTACTTCAACATCTAATTGAGTTTCGCCTTTCTCTTTATTTGATAAACTGAATTTCTGGCAACTCGGAGACGACCACAACATATCAAAATCAGGTAATTGCTCTATAGGCGTATCCAAAATACTTTCATGACGTATCCCATCCCCAAAATTCTGTCTATGGAGTTTCACGCAATATTCGTCAATCTCAATTCCCCCAATCGGTTCAACTACACCACCACCAAAGGCCATCCGTGCCCCTGCATCTGCTAAGCCTCCTCCTGAGTGGGTTGAGAAAAATGATATTTTATTTTGCATTTTTGTCCCAACAATAATCTGGTGTTTTATCCAACAACCAAAGATGCCGCATATTATATTCTTTCACTTCCAAATGCTTCGGCGGATACACTTCTACCGCGCACTTATCCCAATATCCGATCGCATTTTTTATATTTTGCAACTCGTTCCAGGTGATGGAGTTCCCAAACTTAGGCTCCCCCTTTGCCGTGAAACCTTTCAGCTCTCTTGCATCCGTTACCGAAATTCGGATGAATCCACGATCTTCGTACTCTTGCACCAAAAACGATCGCGATCGCCATACCCTAATTGGAGGTCTTTTTGCATCTGGCCATTCCCCTCTTGGAACTAGCTCAAGCCGTGCGCTAGCAGTTGCGTTTTTCTGACGAAGTTCGGATTTGATTTCAGATATTTTCGCCATATTCCAACTCCAACGCCACAAGATTTTTTATAGCCTCTCGAACTAAGTCTGACTTGGTTGCAAACTTGTATTTTTTCAGAGCTTTTAGCCTTTTTATGTTTGCCAAAAGCTCTGGCGTTTCTCTAATAACTAAAACTTTTTTCTTTTCCATAACAACCATTGTACATACTTGTTAATACAATGTCAATATTGAGACGAAAGGTGTTTTTGCTCAAATATGGTGCAAAAAAAGATCGCCCGAAGAAAGGCGATCGCTGCAATGAAGCTTGCTGAGTGGGAAATTGTGCCAATGCAATTTTATTAGAAAAATTTCAAACATGCATCGCCGTCGTCAACGCGATCGCCAGTGCATCGGCTGCATCATCGGGCTTTGGAAGTTTTGCTAGCGATAGTTCGCGCATCACTGCTTCCTGTACCATGATTTTGTCGGCATTGCCATGGCCTGTAAGCGATTGCTTGATTTGGGCTGGGGTAAATTCCTTAAAGGGAATGCCATGCTGTTTTATCGTCAGCAAGATAACGCCACGGGCTTGGGCGACGAGAATCACGCTTGCCATTTTGTAGAAAAATAGTTTCTCAATGCCAATCAAGTCTGGCTTGGTTTGTGCGATGAGATAGCTTAGATCGTTGTGAATTGTTACTAGCCGTTCCTCTAGCTCAGAATCAGGCTTCGTTTGGATAATGCCAAAATCCAGCATTTTGGGATGCTGTGGGTCGGAGATGGAAACAGCTCCAAATCCGACCGAAGCTAAGCCAGGGTCTATACCAAGGATGATCAATCGACTTCTATGACTTCCCAAGCTAAACTACTAAACTTTGTTGGTGCTCCAACGATGTCTGCTAGTTGATCAAAACTCCAATTAACTAAAGTTAGATCATCTTCTGTAATCATGTATGGAGAGTTTGGATCGTCCAATACATCCATAATCATTTTATGATCAACGGGATCTTTTGGATCAAGTGGTCTGCGTTTATAAAATCCTTCTTCTACATAAATTTCAACATTTTCCCTAAGAATAACCCATCCTTTTTCTTTGCGCTTTAGGACTAAATTTACGTTGCCGGAATCATCTTTTGGCAATAAATAAAGGCTACTACCGCTGTATGCAAAGTTTTTCGCTGTATCAAAGTCATCAAATTCTATAGGGACTTGAACTTCTAAGGTGACGGCTTTTTCGTAGTAAACTTCGACCGGAATATATTTTTTTGGCATTTTCTAGAAAGGAATCTCTGCTAAATCATATTCATCGACAGGTGCGTCAGCCTTAGCCGCTTCTGCCTTCGCCTTACTAGCCTTTGCAGTTGCCTTGGCTGGTTCGGCTGTTGCTGGCGGCGTAGGTGGGGGCGCAATTGGTGCTGCTGTAGTTGCCTGGGGAACAGTTGCTGAAGCGATCGGATAAAACCGACTCACATTTAGTTTGGCTACCTTCTCTTTGTACCCATCTCGTTCGACAAGATCCATACTAAGTCGCCCTTCAAATACCATTTCTGTCCCAACTGGGAACTTCCGAACACCAAATTCTTGTCCAGTATTTCCCCATACTACGGCCTTCAATGTTTCGGCTGGGTCATCGCCCCGCAAACCTGGAATCTGGAGAGTTGTCACTGCGATCGCGGTTTGTCCATCCTGGGTATATTGAAGTACTGGCTCTGAAGCGATCGTTCCTGCTATTACTGCGTTATTCATGATCTAAAATTGCTCCTGTACTTGCTGTTGCTGATTATCTGCTTTGCTGCCTAATAGATTGAGGCGATCGCATCTGATGACTGGTTTAGATCGATCATTTCCTGTATTCTTATCTTTCCAATGTTCAAATTTGAGTGATCCGTTTATGCCGATCAAGCTACCTTTTTTAACATATTGAGCTGCAATTTCTGCATTTTTGCCCCACAGTTCTAAGTTAAACCAGTCCGTTTCTGTCTGCGTCCTCCGAACTGCCAAGGTGAGTGTTGCTACGACTGACCCAGACTCGAAATACTTCACATCTGGGTCCTGCCCAGCACGGCCTACGATAGATACTACATTAAGGCTCATTTCCACAAACTCCTATGCTCTAACAACTCTTGTTCTCCTTCCTGCGTGACAAGGTAACCATGGACCTTATCTTTAACCACAAAACCAAAATTTTTCTGAAGGCGATCACAGGCTTTATACCCTGTCCCGCGAGTGATTCCATTGTTATGCTTGCCCGAAAAATCAACAACCTCATCAACCCCGTCAACCCAGTCCGAGATGCTTTTGACAATTTCGTCTGCTTCATTCTTTCTGGAAAGGACCAAAAGGGCGATCGCGTCTAAAACGTGTGTCAGCCTCACGCTAGCCCCCAGATGGGATGCTGTTTACAGCTTTGCTAATAGCAGCAACATCTACGCTAGAAACAATTTGAGTAAATATTGTCGCACATTGCGTTTCAACCAAAGAAGTGAGCTGGAATCCCCCTGACGGCTTCCGACTGGGGGAGGAATGCGAACCCGTACTTAAATCGTGCATAAACCATTACTCCGTTGAATCAGTGAAACATTTTTGACTGTAAACTGACCAATTCGTTTCCAATTTGCTGAGTAAATAGACAGCTTTTGACTTTTTTCTGTATCGGTAAATCCTCCTATCCATCCTCTATAAGTAATGCCAGACTTGACGGCTTGTACATAATCCCCAGAACGGAACCCAAATGGAGTAATTGTTCCTCCTTTTCGTTTCCGAGTGCCTCCCTTTTCAGGTTTCTCGAAATGCAATTGTCTTCGATATAGTTCTGGTCTAGAGAAAATCCGAAAAGCTGAAACGGTTAACCGAACAAATCCAGTCCATTGATGGCCATGTTCATGAGCCGTATCGAATGATTTGTACTGCACAAATTCACTAGCCGCCAATGCAACCCCATCCACTGCATGAGATTGAGGACTCTGTTCAGCCTTGTCCTTAGACTTGGTTAATCCCAGCTCTCGTCTAATTTGCGCCGTTTGCCATCCCAATAATGTTTTGACAGGTGCTAGTTTATTGAGTTGTTCGATTGCCCATTTCTGCCCCACCATTACAGCCGAGAATCCTTTCCCTGAACGTGCTTTTTTGCGCTTTGAGGTGAGGTCTACATCAGCCTTGACATACTCATAAACAATTGAACTAATAGGAAATAGTTTACAGATTTCTGAAACAATCCTGAGTTCTAGTTGTCTGTTGGCACGAATGGATGGGGCTACTTTTTTCTGTCTCCGATTATTGAATCGTTTTTGTCGATGCGCTCTGAGGTGGAACGCAACCTTTCGATTAATTCGTCTCCCTCTGCGTGCTCGACGCAATAACCTTTGTGCTTCTTTTCGTGCCTTTACTCGCTTGAATGGCAAATTAAGATTTGCTCGGAATAAAGTGAATTGCTTAGAAACAACTCCAATCCCGGAATAGAGCTTACCTGGATCTATTCCTACAGAAATTGATTGAGTGGCTGTTCCCGATGAACGCAGAATGCGCACCGTTTTGATTTGTAAATCATTGGAAACCCATTCCGCTTCGCCATTATCCACCCAGGATTGAGCGCGATAATATTTGGTTGGCATTAATGGCTGACCATCGAAAGATAAAACTGAAACCCTAGCGTTTTTATGCATTGAGAGATAATCTCCTAACAATTTGTCCCTTACCCCACCCTGTCCAGCATGACTTGCCTTTACGCAACGCCTCTAATCAGAAGGCTTGTAGTGAATCCAATCGAGGGAAGTGACTGGAGGTAACGTAACTGTACAGGGCTTCGGTATATTGCAACTCTTAGTTATCTACTGATTTAGACAATCCGTCTGTCGATGTTAATCGACTGGCGGTAGTTGAATAACTGGTCTTGAAGGAGGATAGCCATACTCCTTCCCTTCATGCACTGCTTCAGCAAGAATTGTCCAATCTTCTTGTTGTTCTTTTATAAATTTTTCTTGCTTTTCTACCGTGATTCTATACGACAACGCCGAATCACCAATCTCTGCCAACAACCTAGACTTAATGTCTTCGTAATCAGAGATCCTGCTATCCATTTTGTCTGCCACAATATTTTCCCACTCAACACAAATTATTTTAGCATAAAATTTAATATTGCAACTATTGAATTTTGTGCTAGCCGTCGTCCTTCTCGCTTTGAGCTTGTCGCCATTGGCCGTATTCGCTTTTTGCAATGATCTCGCTCGAATCAAGCACAATATTTGTTGTTTCCACCGAAAAAATAAATACGGCTACCAAAAACAAAGCTTTTGCTACGATTATCATGAGCTCCCCCTCATTTTTGCAATAATGGCCAACGCTG
>JBOFTL010000561.1:0-3670 GCA_051652045.1 Microcoleus sp.
GAGTCTTCAGTCATTAGTCAGCAGTCATTAGTTAGCAGTCATTAACTCTGTAGTGAATTCCAGAGTGCAAAAGTTGATGATTTTACTCGAATTTAGTAGATAGAATGTCTTGTCCGATAGATCGACATCAATAAGTAAGGCTTGTAGCGGGAACTTTAGTTCTCAAAATGTGCGGGCTTAAGGAACGCTACAAACCGTGTTTATTAGGAGTAATCGAGCCGACATGATATAATGTTAAATTCGGACGATCGTGCGCAATAACTGAACGACCGATAACTAATGACCGATAACTAATGACTACTGACTACTGACTAATATTATGCAATTTATCGATCGAGCCGAAATTCAAGTTGCTGCAGGTAAAGGCGGCGACGGCATGGTAGCTTTTCGCAGAGAAAAGTACGTGCCTGCGGGCGGACCTTCCGGCGGCAACGGCGGCCGCGGCGGTTCAGTGTTTTTAGTAGCGGTGGAAAGCCTGCAAACGCTGTTGGATTTTCAGTACAACCGGATTTTTAAAGGTCAAGATGGGAAAAAGGGCGGACCGAAAAATATGACGGGTGCTAGCGGGGACGATCGCTCGATCGAAGTTCCCTGCGGTACAGTAGTTTATGATGCTCTCTCCGGAGAACTTTTAGCAGATTTAGTCGAGTCCGGACAGACTTTTTGCGTTGCCAAAGGCGGTAAAGGCGGCTTGGGAAATAAATGTTTTTTAACTAATGCCAACCGCGCGCCCGATTATGCAACTTTAGGAGGAGAAGGCGAACAAAAGTTTTTGCGATTGGAACTGAAACTGTTAGCTGAAGTGGGAATTATCGGCTTGCCGAATGCAGGAAAATCAACCTTAATTTCCGCTTTGTCTGCTGCTAGACCCAAGATAGCAGATTATCCGTTTACAACCTTAATTCCGAATTTGGGAGTAGTTAGAAAACCTACGGGCGACGGAACTGTATTTGCCGATATTCCGGGATTGATTGAAGGAGCTCACGCAGGCGCGGGTTTAGGTTACGAGTTTTTGCGACACATCGAACGGACGCGGTTGTTGCTGCATTTAATCGATATTACCGATGAAGATCCGATCGCTAATTACACGACAATTCAGGAAGAATTGCAAGCTTACGGGCGGGGTTTGGACGAACGGCGGCAGATTTTGGCTTTTAATAAAGTAGATGCGATCGATCTCGAAAGCGAAGAAATCAGTAATTTGATAACTAGATTGAGGGAAATTAGCGGAGTGCAAATCTTGTTAATTTCTGCTGTCAGTCGAGTTGGGTTGGATGAATTGATGCAGCAAGTTTGGCAGCAACTCGATGAAATTAATGCAATTGAAATAGAGGCATTAGCTGCGATCGGAATATCCTAGAGCGCCAGTCCAGTAAAAGAGGTTGACAAAAATGACTCGGTATGAATGCGACGAAAAACAGTTAGTTCACAACAATAGTAGTTGTGCATTTCAGTCCGTAGCGATTGCTGAAATGGTTATTATTCTAGAGTTATCGTTCAAACTCAGAAGTTTTTATCGATCGATGAAAGAGCGATCGTACTTTGAGAAAAAAAGGGCGATCGTTTTTGGGATAAAAGGATAGAAAGGATTGCTATAATTAAGAAATGATGCTAGTTCGTAATGTCAGATGAACACGATCGCGATCGCCCTTTCAGATGAGCGCCTCATGAAGTTACAAAAACTCGCTGGCGAACTGAATCTATCGATAGAAGAATTAGTTTTAATAGGCATAGAAAACTTACTGGCACAACCAGAAAGTCTTTCACTCAATACTGCAAATATTCTTCAAACAAATGCTGAAATATCCCAAGAGATAGTTGACAAATTTTATGCACTAGCTTCGGATTGGGAGAAAGACGTTGCTGGACTGTCTTCAACTGCTCAAATGTCGCAGCATCCGGCTTATCAGGAAATTATTAGCATGGGAACTCAAATCGTGCCCCTGTTGCTATCGGAATTGCAAAAAAATCCCGTTTACTGGTTTTCGGCATTGAGTGAAATTACGGGTGAAAATCCGATTAAACCAGAACAAAGAGGTAGGGTAAAACAGATGGCATCAGCTTGGATAGAGTGGGGTAAAGATCGAGGCTACGCGATCGAAGAGAATGTATAGAAGACCAGAATTTGAATTTAAGTGGCCGAACTTGTCTGGCACGGATTATCAAGTTACCAGTCCGAAATCTCAAGAATATAACTGCTTTGCATGGGCTGCTGAAGAAGACGATCGTTGGTGGCAACCGATACCGGGAGAGCAATTTTATTGGCCGGATGGCATACCGCAAGAGGAGACTTTAGACGCTTATATTCAGGCTTATCAAACGCTGGGATATGAACTTTGTCGTGACGATAAATTAGAAATTGACTATCAGAAAATAGCGATATATGTTGACCCCATTGGTATTCCAACTCATGCAGCCAAACAATTAGCTAATGGTAAGTGGACGAGTAAGCTTGGTTGGTTAGAAGATATCGAACACGAACTCGATGGATTGGTTGGCGACAGGTACGGAGTTGTCGGTCAAATTCTCAAACGTGCGGTAAATTAGGGAAGGCCGATCGCACTTTCGGATGCAGAATGAGAGAAGGAATGCGATCGCCCTTTTTGTTGTTTGGGGGAAGGGGCGATCGTACTTTGGGAAATAAGGGATCTCGCGCTACTGTTACAAACTGGGCTATGATAATTAAGAAACGACGATAGTTAATTTATTAACTTAAATGTACCAGATTGAATACACTCCGCAAGCAATACAAGACATAAAATACTTTAAGAAGCACGAGCAACAACAAATATTAAGCGAAATTCCCGTGCAATTGCGATATGAACCGAGTGTTGAGACTCGCAACCGCAAGCGCACTCGACCTAATAGTATGGCGGAATGGGAATTGCGGATTGCGGAGTTTCGAGTCTTCTATAATGTTGAAGAACAGGTACAGATTGTGGAAATTAAACGTATTGGCGAGAAAGAGGGCAATACTTTTTTATTTCGAGGACAACAGGAGGATGTATGACTATTAAATGGAATTATCGAGTGTTTCTGGAAGATAACGGCGATTATATCATTCGGGAAGTGTTTTATGGAGAAGATGGTTCGATCGCGGGATGTACTGCAAATGCTGTGGAACCTTGGGGAAAAAGCTTGGAAGAATTAGCAAAAAACATTGAGTGGTTTAAAGAAGCATTGACGTTACCGGTGTTGACACTCGCTGAGATTCCCGAACCGCCTAGGAAATCGGAGTCCAAGCAAGAGCGAAGTGGTAATATTTCTCACGAACAACTGATGGCCGAATTAGGTTTAGCTGAGCCATCTCCGGTTAATTAAAGGTAGAGGGCGATCGCACTTTTTGTTGTTTGAGGAAAATGGCGATCGCTATCAATTTGGTCGATGAACAATCTTAAACTCATTAGGCAACTGTTTCAAAATCCGACAAATCGCGAGCGTAATCAAGACAAGCTGCTATCTGTTCTTTGACGATATCTGGAAACTCGTCCACAATCTGTTCGACAGTGTAATTTGATGCTAAATATCCTAAAATCAGACTGACGGGAATTCTAGTCCCTTTGATTCTTGGTTTACCTCGCAGTACGTCGGGGGTACTAACGATATGTTCTCTCCAGTTTACAGGCATAACTTGTCCTTTCTAAATCTGATAAGTTATATTATCTAATCT
>JBOFTL010000562.1:0-8408 GCA_051652045.1 Microcoleus sp.
ATTGTATATCATTCCCGATGCAGGTCACAACAATTTGGCACAGTTTGCTGGAACTGAATACTTGCAAAAGGTACGCCAGTTTTTGGAAGCAGCAAGTACAACAAGATTGCGGGAAACAAGCACAACTCAGTAAAATCGCGTTCGGTAAAATAATTATTAGGGTTGATATTAGGGACTTCAGCCCTGGCGTGTATTTTGAGGTTTAATTAGGACTAAAGTCCTCACTACAAACCTCTGTGACGGGGTAAGTTCCGCATAAAGGAGGTGAGTAAACCGGATTTGATATCGAATAAAATAGGAGCGATTCTAGATCATTCCAGAATCACTCCTATTGGCAATTTCAAACTTTAGATTCGATTGCAAATCGCTAGGCTATCGTTGCCATTTTCACATCGCTATTAGCTAGCAAAGTTTGCAATTCATCAGCATCCACAGTTTCTTTTTCAACTAGCATATCTGCCAAAGCATTGAGGACGTGGCGGTTTCCTACCAGCACATCTTTAGCGCGCTTGTAAGCTTGATCCACTAACAAGCGGACTTCATCGTCGATCGTCGCTGCAGTTTCTTCAGAAAAGTCGCGTTCGGCCATGATATCGCGACCGAGGAACATATTTCCTTGCTGGCGACCGAGGGCTACAGGGCCGAGTCGATCGCTCATGCCGAAACGAGTTACCATTTGGCGGGCGACTCTGGCTACTTGCTGCAAGTCGTTGGAAGCACCGGTAGTGACTTCTTCCTCACCGAAGACAATCTCTTCAGCAATCCGGCCGCCCAAAGCTACCGCCATTTGATTTTGCAGGTAAGAACGAGAGTACAAGCCGGAATCCATCCGATCTTCGCTGGGGGTGAACCAGGTCAAACCGCCAGCCCGACCGCGGGGGATGATGCTAATTTTTTGTACCGGATCGTAGTCGGGCATCAGCGCGCCAACTAAAGCGTGACCTGCTTCGTGGTATGCTACTAAGGTTTTGCGTTTTTCGCTCATCACCCGGTCTTTCTTTTCCGGACCGGCGAGCACCCGATCGATCGCGTCGTTGACTTCATCCATCGAAACTTCGGTCAAGTTGCGGCGGGCTGCTAAAATTGCAGCTTCATTGAGCAAGTTCGACAAATCCGCACCGGTAAAACCGGGAGTCCGGCGGGCGATTTTTTCCAAATCCACATCCTTCGACAGAGTTTTGCCGCGGGCGTGGACGTTGAGAATTTCCAAGCGGCCTGCGAAATCGGGTCGATCGACCACAAC
This sequence comes from Microcoleus sp., assembly GCA_051652045.1. Classification (GTDB taxonomy): domain Bacteria; phylum Cyanobacteriota; class Cyanobacteriia; order Cyanobacteriales; family Microcoleaceae; genus Microcoleus. The sequence goes on from JBOFTL010000562.1 coordinate 1,244, forward strand.
TTGACGATCGAATCTTCCGGGACGCATTAACGCAGCATCGAGCACGTCGGGGCGGTTGGTAGCAGCAATAATAATGATGCCGGTATTGCCCTCGAAACCGTCCATTTCTGTCAGTAACTGGTTGAGGGTTTGTTCGCGTTCGTCGTTACCGCCGCCCAGACCGGCACCGCGTTGGCGGCCTACTGCGTCAATTTCATCGATAAATACGATGCAAGGAGCGTTAGATTTAGCTTGTTCAAACAAATCGCGGACGCGGGAAGCACCGACACCGACGAACATTTCGACGAATTCCGAACCGGAAATCGAGAAGAAAGGTACGCCAGCTTCGCCAGCAACTGCTTTGGCTAGCAGAGTTTTACCGGTTCCTGGAGGGCCGACTAACAGCACGCCTTTAGGAATTTTGGCACCGACTGCGGTGAAGCGATCGGCATTTTTCAGGAAGTCTACGACTTCGGTGAGTTCCAACTTGGCTTGTTCGATACCGGCCACGTCGGTGAAAGTTACTTGAGTTTGCGGTTCCATTTGAACTCTAGCTTTCGATTTGCCGAAGTTCATGGCTTGGTTTCCGGGGCCGTTTTGGGCGCGGCGTACCAAGAAAAACAGTCCTACCAACAGCAAAATCGGGAAGAACAGGCTGCTGAGGGCTTGTACCCAGAAACCTTCATCGCTTTGGGGCAAAACTGAGATATCTACGTTATTTTTGCTCAGAATGTCGATCAGTTCGGGGTCGTTGGGCAGGTTGACGATTACCTTGCTGCCGTCTTGGGCAGTTACCAAGGCTTTGCTGCGATCGGAACTGATATTGATTTTGTCTACTTTGTTACTCTCGACTTCCTGAATGAATTGGCTGTACTTCCAAACTTCCCGGCTGGGGGGCTGTTTGTCAAAAAATGCGGTTGCTAAAGCAATCACTACAATAGCCAGCAGTGCGTACAGGCCAGCGTTTCTCCACCGTTTATTCACCGAGGTCGATCCTCCTATCTTTAGTCCTTGTTACGGGATTTTTTAATTATGTTAATCAATCTTAACGTAATCGTAACCGGTTTGTGTGCGGTGACGGCAAGAGCGAGCGATTTTAGATTTTAGATTTTAGATTGGCGATTGACGATCGACCGCAGCAAGTAAGGTTCGCAGCAAGGACTTCAGTCCTCTAAAAGGTTCGCAGTCAGGACTTCAGTCCCTTTCGATCGCTTACTTACCACATACAAAGATTATTGTCAAGAGTTGGGAAGTGCCGATCGCGGGCTATTTGCCGATCGCAGAGCGATCGTCAGTTAAGCTGGTAGAAACCAAGAAATACGGCGACTCGATCGACTCTCAACTATCAACTCTCAACTATCAACTATCAACTCTCGACTCTCAACTCTCAACTCTCAACTCTCAACTCTATGCAAGATACTTTTATTTTCAACGGTCAGTCACTCCATTACAACCGCCTCAGCTACAACAACAATCCTCCCTCAGAAAGAGCGGTAGAAATTCCCATCGCTTGCAACTTTCTTACTGGATTGCCGGATAAAACAAAGCTGCTGGAAGTGGGTAACGTGCTGCAATATTACCCCGAACTTATCCCAGCAGTAACCGAGATTCAAACTAGAAGAATTATCGACAAATACGAAACTGCTGCGGGAGTAGAACCAGTCGATCTCATGGAACTCGATCCTGAAATAAAATATAGCGGGATTATTTCCATTTCGACAGTAGAGCATATCGGACAAGGAATCGATCCGAATCAAGCTTACGGCGACAAGCAAGAAAGAACTGATTGGCAAGGTCCCTTAAAAGGAATCGCCAAAATTTACGATTTGCTGGCAGATAACGGGCGAGCATTAATTACGGTTCCTTTCGGCAGATATCTCGAAAGGGGTTGGTTTATGCAGTTCGATCGAGACTATTTAAATCTTTTATTATCGCAGTACAATTTACCACAAAATGCGGTAAATTTCAGCTATTTAAAATTAGTTAATATTGACCCAAACCATTTTTCACCTTCGGTTTGGTTGCAAGTCAATCATCGAGAACTTGTGAATACCCTGTACGACAAGCCATTTCGTTGTGCCAATGCGATCGCAGTTATAGAACTTGTCAAGATTCCGGGAACTCGATCGATCGTAAATCAACATCAACCAACATTTAAGAGAATTAGTAACAGGCTGTGCGTCAGTCGCGATTTTCAGACAGATTACTACCAACATTGGATTGACAAACTCCAAGCACCGACAACTATTCACCGCAAATATTGGGAGTGGGTGGTGATGTCTCAGGCCTTGCATGAAAGAGGCTTTCTCCAAACAGGAAAAACGGGTTTGGGTTTTGCGGTGGGTAACGAACCGCTGCCTTCTGCTTTCGCATCTTTGGGTTGCGAAATTGTCGCCACAGACCAAAATTATAACATTCCTGAAGCTTGGGAAAATTGGGGGACTACAGACCAACTTTGTCGCGGCAAACAAGCACTAAATGAGAAAGGAATTTGTCCGCCTGAAACCTTTGACAAACTTGTCAGTTGCCGCGATGTTGATATGAACGACATTCCTGAAGATTTAAAGCAAGGTCAATTTGATTTTATTTGGTCATCCTGCGCCTTGGAACATATCGGCTCGATCGAACGCGGATTGAAATTTGTCAAGGAATCTTTGAAATGTTTGAAACCGGGAGGAATTGCCGTTCATACAACAGAGTTTAACTGTTCTTCCAATACCAAAACCATCAACGCACACAATTTAGTATTCTTCAGACAGCAAGACATCGATCGTTTAATTAGCGAACTAACCGCTGAGGGATATCGTGTAGAAATGCCCGATTATTGGCATGGCGACAAAGAACTCGATCGCAAACCTCTGATTGATTTTAGCAATCCTTGGGTACCGCACCTCAAAATTAAAATGAGCGGTTACGTGGCAACTTCTTTGCTGTTAATCGTCGAGAAACCGCAGGAAATTCAGGCAGAAACTTACCCGCAAGTTGCTGGTTTTGGCAAACAACAACAGGAGTTAATCAAGATTTTTTATGATATATCCGTACTGGGACACGGACACTACGCATCGAGTTCTCGAACGGGGATTGCTAGAGTTATTGAAAACATCGCTTCCGGTTTAATTGCTTCCCAACAGTTCGATATATCTTTTTGCGCGACGCATTCTTGGTTCGCCGTAAATACTTGTTTGGATTACTTGGAATCCATGCCGGAATTTCGGGGCATACCTTTAGCTCATTCCAGCTTTTTCAAAAGATTTCAAAATAAAGCGATCGAACTTTATCAGATGTTGGAAAGTCAAGAAAAATTTGACGCTCAACCCCAAGCGGCGCAATACAAGCTGTTATCTGACACTTTAAAACCGTATCTCTCAAAATCGATCGCGATTGCGAAGAAAAATAGCAGTACGATCGACCCGGAAAGCTTGGAAGAAGCTGATATTTTTCACGCGGCATATTACCACGTTCCGCCTCAAGTAAGGTCTTGCAAGAACTTGAAAAAGTTTACTACAATTTACGATTTAATTCCGATAATTTTGCCGGAATTCTTCATCGGTAAAAATGATGCAGACTATCAGAGAATGCAGGCAACATTAAATAACTTAACTGCCGAAAATTACATTTTATGCATCTCCGAAGCCACGAAAAATGATTTGTTATCTCGCGTTAAAAGCGTCGATCCGGCAAAAATATTCGTGACTTATTTAGCAGCAAATCCGGCATTATTTTATCGCTGCACAGATGCAAGCGCGATCGAAATTGTCAGAAACAAATATCGCATTCCCGAAGCACCTTATATTTTAGGCGTCAGCACTTTAGAACCTCGCAAAAACATTCCGCACATTATCCGCTGCTTCGCCAAAGTCGTGCAGCAACAAGGTATTAAAGACCTTAACTTAGTTTTAGTCGGTGCTAAAGGTTGGGAATACGATAAAATCGATCGAGAACTTGCCAACTTCGGTTTATCAAAAAACCGGATTATCATTACTGGCTATGTAGCTGATGCAGATTTAGCACCGCTTTACAGTGACGCGATGGCTTTTGTTTATCCGTCGCTGTATGAAGGTTTTGGTTTGCCACCTTTAGAAGCAATGCAGTGCGGCACTCCTGTCATCACCTCGAATAATTCATCGCTTCCTGAAGTAGTCGGCGATGCCGGAATTGCGATCGATCCCAAAGATGCTGATGCGCTGTGTCAAAACATCCTTAAATTGTACAATACTCCTAGTTGGCGGCAGGAAATTTCGTTAAAATCTCTAGCGCAAGCGAAAAAGTTTACCTGGGAAAGATGCACTCAGGAAACAATTGCTGCTTATAAAAAAGCTTTGTACGGTTAATGGTTATAATGATTTTGCTGAAGCTATTCGCACGGCAGTAATTAATAGCAGTTAATCTCGCACCCTGGCAAAGCGAATTTGCGTTTCAGTAACGACAATAAAGCTGTCAGATAGTTGCTCGGAATAAGCTTCTAACAACCGCTGTAGCGTATCGATCTTGTTGACAGACCGATCGTTCTCAAGACGTAGAAGAACAATGCCTCTATGAGGTCGTTGTTCTCGGTAAACTTTCTCACCAAAGTCTTTGTCGCTGGTAATCAGAATCCAGTTCTCAGCAAAAGCCTTTTGAATAATCTCGTCATCATCAATTCCTCGTGCTTCCTCATAAACTGAGAACACTTCATGTCTCCGATCGCGAAGCCAACGCGCCACAGCTACACCCGTACATTCGTCTACCAGAAAGCGCATCTATATCATCTCCACAAGCAGTGGCATAAAACTGGTACTTTCCAGTGACCTGGATGCAAACAAAAGACAGGCTCGAATGTCTGCTTCGACTAAACCTTCATATTCTGCGAGAATTTCTGTTGCTGTTGCGCCGTGTGCCAGAAGATTCAAAATATATTCAACTGTGAGACGTGTTCCCTTAATCACTGGCTTGCCGACCATGACTTTTGGATTAGCTGCGATCCGGTTCAATAATTCTCGATCTGTCATAGTTTCAAAATCCTGCAATTGTTTAGTTACAACCATCATAGGCAATCTTGTCCAGTTGTCGGCTGTTTAGCGATCTACTCCAGGACTTACGCAATTTGAAATATGACTGGTGTCATATAGATTGATGACACTGGGCTCAAGTCGCGCTCGCTACTCTTCGTGGCGGTCAAGATGCTGACCTTCTTTTTGGAGAATGCGGCAACGATTTACTCAGCGGTAATCAAGGCGACGACTATGCTTAAGTCCTACTATATTGGAAACCGAAATGCCTTCGGCTGCGTCTGCAGACTAAGTGTGCTGTCGTCACGAGTGGGTTATACTATGAGTTAAAAATTGTCAAGCATTCAGTCGCAATAATCTTTGGGGTGTTGACTGCTTGCTGATAAGATGTTTGAATCGATCGACTTTTAACCGCAGATTGAGGCAGATAAACGCAGATAAACGCAGATAAATTTCATCAACGATTGACTGTCAACTCTCTCTCTACTGTCAACTCTCAACTTTCAACTAATGAAGTGCAATATTTGTGATTCTCCAACAAACAGCTTTGCGACTGAATTGGTATTAAAAAAATATCAAGTTCAGTATTTTCAATGCTCGCATTGCGGCTTCGTGCAAACAGAGTCTCCCTACTGGCTGCAAGAGGCTTATTCAGAAGCGATAGCCAGCAGCGATGTGGGAATGCTATCGAGAAGCACGATGTTTTCTAATGTAACTAATAATCTTATTTTTAATCTGTTCGATCGCGCTGCTAAATTTTTAGACTGGGGCGGAGGCTACGGTGTATTTGTCAGGATGATGCGAGATTTAGGATATGATTTTTACTGGCACGATAAATACTGCAAAAATATCTTTGCCGGGGGATTTGCAGCAGAGGAAAACAGCAGCAACTCCTACGAATTAGTGACGGCTTTTGAAGTATTCGAGCATTTTGTGAATCCGCAGGAAGAAATCGAGCAACTTTTCAGATTTTCGCGCAATATTTTATTCAGCACTAAACTGCTGCCGGTCAACAATCCCAAACCCGGTGAATGGTGGTACTATGCCTTGGATGAAGGTCAGCACGTTTCTATATATACTGCTAAGGCACTGGCGATACTCGCTCAAAAATTTAATTTGAATTTTTACTCGAATGGAGATTCTTTGCACCTGTTTACCGCCAAGGAAATTCCGCACCAACTGTTTCGCAGTTTATCAGCTTGCAAAGAAGCAGAATCGCTACAACCTTCGCTACTTCAACAAGATTATGAAACTGCTTTACGAAAAATTGCTGAAAGAGATAACCGTCAAGCGATGGTGGCAAATTCTTCATTAATCCCACAAAATTCTGAAGTTGCTTTCAGCAAAATTGCCGAAAAAGAGAACAAGCAGTTAAGCGCGATCGATTCTACGGCAATTCCCGAGCAAAAATTGAGCAAAATTGCGCCGCAACCTTCCTTAATTCCACAAAATTCTGAAACTGCGTCAAGCAAAATTGCCGAAACAGAGAACAAGCAGTTAAGCGCGATCGATTCTACGGCAACTCCTCCGAAAAAATTGAGCAAAATTGCGATCGACGGTGTATTTTTTCAACTCAACAGCACTGGCATCGCCCGCGTCTGGAAATCGCTGCTAGAAAATTGGGCAACAACAGATTTTGCCAAACAAATTATAGTTCTCGATCGGGGAGGAAGCGCCCCAAAAATTCCCGGCATCGAATATCGCACTATAGCCCGCTACAACTACAGCAACACCGATGCCGACCGCCAAATGCTCCAACAAATCTGCGATGTAGAGAAAATAGATTTGTTTATTTCCACTTATTATACAACGCCACTCTCAACCCGATCGGTCTTCACTGCCTATGACATGATTCCCGAGTTTATGGGACAAAATCTCACTCATCTCGAATGGAGAGAAAAACATTGCGCGATCCGCCACGCCTCTGCTTGGATGGCAATTTCCGAAAATACTGCGCGGGATTTAGTGCGATTTTTTCCGCAGATACCTTTAGATGCAGTCGCTGTAGCGCACTGCGGAATCGATGCCAATTTTTCGCCGGTAAGTCCAGCAGCAATTGCAGCTTTTAAGTCAAAGTACGGCATCGCTCAACCTTATTTTTTGTTAGTAGGCGAGAGAGTAGGCTGGCGGGGTTATAAAAACGGGATGTTATTCTGCAAAGCTTTCGCGCAACTAGCAAATAAATTTGACTTCGATAT
>JBOFTL010000563.1:0-3733 GCA_051652045.1 Microcoleus sp.
AAAAACCATATCCCTAGAAGATTTTACCTACTTAACCCTGTTTGCCGCCACGCAGGGAAAGGCCAAAGCAATTGCTATCAATAAAGCATTAATCCACATGTCTTATTTGGATTTCTTCCGAGATGCTTTTGGCGATCGCCCATTGAGTATTGAAGAGAAGCGAGAGTTATTTTATAAGACTTATGCAGCTACAATTAATTGGCTACTAGAAGATAGGGAAGATACTCGAAACTTATTAACTGGGGCGGCTGCTTTTGTTGCTTGATGCCAATTTAACAGGATGGGTGCTTAAAAACATCCGTAGATCCACTGATGTCTAATCCTCTTGTGCCGGGTACTCTGGATTATAGAGTTACAAAGTTTTTTATGCCCTACGATAATTACCAAGGTCCAACACAAAACGGCAACAACAATCCAACCGTAAAAGCAGCAGCCGATCGCCGCAAAGCAGCAGAAAATGATGTACCCGTCCCGTACATTAAGCCAGCGGAAAAAGCTGGGGCTAGGTTTGGGAAAAACGCGCATGTGAGTATTGATTAACTCCCCCGCAACCAACTCAAGGAGCCGAAACGCTCATCTAGTCGCTGCATGAGCGTTTCTTTCTCTTCTCCGCCAAGGTTGTGAGCTATGGTCAGGGCTTCAGATCGAAGATTCTCGTACTCTTCAACCAGTAACACAACCTCAACGTATTTCTGGCTGTTCACCCGGCGATTAACCTCTGCGGTATTCGCCCTAGAGTATTCTTTGAGGTAGTTCAGTAGTAGTATTTCTAGATGAGCGATCCGGGCATAATAAGGAGTAGCGGGGCGATCGCCACTGGTCGTAAACAGTCCCAATTGTCCATGTCCGCCCATTGTTGGAGGCTGAGGAGTATTTTTGAGGTCAGCTAACTCCTGCTGGATCTCGTTAATATTATGGCCGAGTTGAATCAGAACGGCTCTTAGTGCGAGGTCGTCCTGATAAAAACCGCCTGGTGTAGTGCTGGGCATGTAGTAAATGTAACACGGAGATAAAGCAATGGCTGGCAAATGTAGTTTTATTGATCGGCGCGGTCCTAAAATGGAAGACAAAGATCCCAACAATCTAGATCAGCATCAGTCGGGTGCGAAATTAGACGCAGGCAAGATCAGGGCAGGGCTTACTCTTAAAGGGTTCTCCAATGCCTTAAAAGCAGTTGGAGAGGTTGGCACTTACGGCGCTGAAAAATATATACCAAATGGATGGGTGTCTGTACCCAACGGGATTGAACGATACGAGGATGCATTATTCAGGCATTTATTATCTGAAGGCATTGACGAGGAAAGCGGGCTAGAGCATTTAGCCCATGCTGTTTGGAATGCATTAGCTGTATTGGAGTTGACGATTAGGGCTCGATCCGAGTTCCCATCAGCAACTGGTAGGCTTCATCGCCCTTAAGCCAGTTAGCAGTATTCTCGATTAATTGCGGGCGAGTTTGTGCGGAGTTAATCACCAGATTTTGCAATCCCTCTGGTTGCTCCCCAGACTCGCTCACCAAGCCTAACATTTGCTCTATCCTGGCGGGTTCTAGTACTAATTTCTCGGCAATCTGCAATACTGTATTAACTCGGATGGAGTTAGCTTCAACGTTAATCTTCTCTACTTCTGCTACTTTTTTCTCGTCCTCGCTGTAGAGAGTATCGTACCCAATCGTATACCCCTTGGGCATTATGCCAAGTAGAAGCATTGCTTTGTGCGCAGCAGGAATAATGCGATCTTCGACATACTCATCAATCAATTTGTAATAGCTTAAAGATTCGTCGGAATCATTACCCAGGCCGCTTTTGGACCTCATTCCCATCAGGATAGAGTAGGGAATGCCGGAAATTGCAACTAAGTTGTCTACTGCTTTGGCAAAGATTTCTGGCTGCCCAGTCAGGTTGCGGGAAAGAAACCCAGGCGCTTGAAGATTCTTATCGTAAGGTAGGAAGTTTGCACTATTGATCGTCTCAACAATATCCCCAATAAATCCAGATATGGCCCTGGCCGTTTCTGGATTACAGGTGTCGATCGACCCAAATCCGTCCAGACCCATCCCTAACATGTTGGCCTTGCGTAGACTGTCCAGGATCTCATATAACGCTGCCTCATACTTGGTTACAGCGTCTTCGAGGTAGTTAACAAAGCTGATATTCCAGCCGCGACTATGCTTGCGATAGCGTCGCGATGGAGAGCGGATGTATCCATTAATTAAAACGATCTCGTCTTTTGAAAAATTGTAAGTTTTCCCAGTTAACCCACCTACATACTGGTAGGTGCTATAAAAATCATCAATTGGCTGCAGCTCATCGCTGCCTATTGCCGTAAATTCAGTATCCTTAGCAGATTCGCGAATCAGTCCGGCCCCACCCATCGTCAAACTATAGAAATCGGCCTCGCGAACATCTCCAAGAATCTTCCGCAATTCTTCAGTCAGTCTGGGGTGCTCTCTATTTTTACGATCGACAATCTTGAATTGCTTCTCCGACCAGCCATCGACGTATTTAGATAGGATCATGTACATCGTTGGGTTTGACGCCAGATCGGTCTGAGCAATCCAGCCCGACTGGAATAATCCAGACAATTGATAGCTGCTCTGCCCGTCACCTATGGTTCCTGCGCCTGTGACAAGGTTAAAAATTGAGTTAGCGGTGAGTACATGTTGCTGCATGGCCATATTGTATCACGAGGAATAGTGGGGAGCGTGGAAGCCCCCATCTTTTAAGTGGAGGAGGAAACGCGACTTCAGCGGTTTTAACCGCCCGTAAATATTCATAGTGCAACTCGCTATCACTTGTGACATAATAATGGAATGGAACAAACTCTTACAGTCGTTTGCAAGCTTCAACCTAGTGTTGAGCAAGTCGCCATGATTGAGGCGACACTCAAAGCCTTTGCCGATGGATGTAATTTTGCTAACGAAACCGTTAAGCCAACCGTGACCAACAAAGCACGGATTCAGGCTGAGGTTTACGAGCAATTGCGCGGTCGGTTTGACCTGAGTGCAAATCTGGCTGTAAGAGCTTGTGCCCGTGTTGGCGCTGCCCGTAAAGCAGCTAAGCAGCACAAGAAGCCAGTCCGAGGGTTTAAGCCTACTTCGGTAGATTATGACGCTCGGATTTTTGCGTTTCGAGAGAAAGACTGCACAGTTAGCCTGACGTTGATTGGTGGTCGGGAACATATCCCAGTGGTGTTGGCTAATTATCAGATTGGCAAGCTCAAGGGCAGAAAGCCTACTGCTGCGGTATTGGCTAAACGCAAGGATGGAAGCTATTACATCAACATTCAGGTGAGCGATGAAGCGCCTGACCCAATCAAAACAGATAACGTGATTGGAGTTGATTTTGGTCGTACAGATATTGCCGTTACTTCTGAAGGAGAGAAGTTTAGTGGAAAGCAAATAACTCAGGTTCGAGACAGGTTTAGCCGCGTTCGAGCTTCTTTGCAATCGAAAGGTACAAAAGGCGCTAAGCGCGTCCTGAAACGACTGTCGGGCAGAGAGCAAAAATTTCAGCGCTGGGTAAACCACAACATCAGTAGACGAATCATCAACCAAGCCGTTGAACTGAACGCGGTCATTGCAATTGAAGACTTGACCGGAATCAGGAAGCGCACCAATCAACAGTCTCGGAACAAAACTGAACGCCGTCGTTCCAATAACTGGGCATTCTACCAATTGCGTTGGATGCTTGAGTACAAGGGCATCCAGGCAGGGGTTCCAGTCGTCAAGGTCAAT
>JBOFTL010000564.1:0-4776 GCA_051652045.1 Microcoleus sp.
AGCTCTATCTTGACCGTGAGCCGCCACATAAAGAAATGGTTTGTAATCAGAGCTTTGCTGGAGATATTGGGCAGCAATAATAGCATTGTCTATACTTTTTTGCATCCGCTCCTTAGCCTCTTCCCGTGCCAAGCTAGGAGGTAAGGGATAGTCTAACGTCGCCACAATATTACCGCCAAACTTTTTCTGGAATTCTAGGATAGACAGAGGAGCAATTACGTTTTCAGTTGATAAGCCATAAATAGATAAGTCTAAACTTTTGTTCCAAAGTAGTTTGTAACCTCCGGAGTCGAGAAATAGGGGTGCATTGTATTTTACAGAAGGTATTACTTCATCACGATAGCGCTCTTTAATACCAGAATCAAGCCATTTTTCTAGCCCATTTCGATTGGTTCTGATAAAGTCTAAAAAGTGAAGAACCTGAGACATTACTGGCAAGTTTCTCCGCAGCAGGCTATTAGATACGTCTGCCTGCAAAATATATTTCCATAAGCCACCTCCCTTGGGTGTCGTACCAGTGATTAAACAAACTACAGGAAATAAAAACGGTGTAGATATTGGTGTAAATTGTTCAATACTTAATTCCCCGATGCGACCGTGTTTTGAAGATTGAGATGCAAACATAGAGGCCAGTTAATAGTCGATCGTTTACCTACACACTCAGCATAAACCTACTGGTTTTCCCGTCGGATTAGAGAATAATATCCGGTTGGTTTAACCAGTTATAATTAGCAAATACATTCACAATATGCTTTCTGCTAACTGAAATGCGATCGCCCTTCATTCCTACTGAAAATAGAAGAGCGATCGCACCCTTATATCTCAGAACTTACGTAATTATCGACTAAAAACAAGCTGTTGCGATTACTTCGCTACCCTTCGGGAACGCTGTCGCGAACGCTCGTAATGACAAAACATAGGTTGTTCTTACGTAAATCCAATACTTCTAATGTCAATCTCAACTATCCATCACGGCGGTTCAAGCCTAAAGTGCGATCGCTCTTGTGAAAGGCATCGAGAAACCTAGTTGATTGCCGATGCCTCTCAAAATCGTTCTTATATCTTCCTTTAGGTAGATATGTATAAACGCCGTAACAGCCACAATTTGTATGGAGAAATATTAAGGCGAACTATTTTTAGAATCTCCCGTACCGTTAACCCACTCTAAAATCCCTTGAAAAGAATCCCGATCTGATAGGGACTGTCCTCCCGCCACAATCGCAAATCCAAAAACTACAGCACTCCCCAACAAAGCAATCAGCGACAAAGGCTTGCCAATCCCAAAATCGCGCTGAATGCGAGCTAGCGGTCTGCTTTGCTGCCTGAGCATCTTTCCCACACTCAGTTGTTTCAGACAAAAAGGATCGCGCACGAAATGACCGCTCCAACTAATTACCAAATGGGAATGACAGTGAGGACAAGTGAACAGTCCGCTGACCATGCCCACGGCACCGACAACGCTGGAACGGTGGCAGATCGGGCAAGTGACAGAATGAGTGTTATAGGTGGGAGCGTTCATAACTGTTTTTCTTGAGTAAAAAACCAACAACCAATTAAGAGCTTGCTTGAGCGCTTGAGGCATAGACTTGAAGGAGCACCTTCCCTTAATTCTTAGTCTACCGCCCAGATCGGGCAGATCGGAGCTCCTTACTTGAACTATTCTTGTTTAACCGATCGAGTTGGTGGAGGAAAACCTGCAAATTGCCATTCCTGCAAAGCGTTCAGGGCAATGCTGGAGGTAAGATTGTATTGCAGGGGAGTAATGGTGATGCAGTTGCAGCGAATTGCTTGCACGTCGGTAGGAATATCACGCTCGGCATCCGAATTGTGAATTTCTTCAACTTCTTCTAACAATTCCCCTGCTAACCAATAGTAAGTTTTGCCGCGCGGATCTGTGCGTTTTTGAAATATATCGAAATAGCGGCGGATGCCTTGACGGGCGATCGTAACTCCGGTAATTTCTGCTTGTTTGACTGCTGGTATGTTGACATTTAACAGCATCGGTTCCGTCAATGGGTGTTTTTCCAACTGGGCGAGCAAACTGACAGCGAAATTCACCCCTGGCTCGAATTCCTGCGAGGTGTAGCTAGCAAGGCTGAAAGCGATGCTGGGAATACCTTCCATGAATCCTTCCATTGCAGCCGAAACCGTACCGGAACACAAAATGTCGGTTCCTAAATTAGGGCCGTGGTTGATACCGGACAGCACAAAATCCGGCGGTTTGTCAACTAACGCCCACAAAGCGAGTTTCACGCAGTCGGCCGGAGTGCCGGAACAAGCCCAAGCTTTAACTGCGGGGTCAAAAACAGATTCGATAATTTCGGCTCGAATGGGTTGGTGGAGAGTCAGGCCGTGGCCGGTAGCGGAACGTTCTCTGTCGGGACAAACCACGCTCACCTCGTGACCTGCAGTGGCGAGAGCGTTGGCGAGAGAGCGGATGCCCTGTGCAAAGATGCCGTCGTCGTTGCTAATTAGAATCTTCATTCAAAATTGGGTAGGTCTTAGACCACAATACTAAACTAGACTTACAGCAGATTGCACCCAGAATAAAACACACCTGCCTATCGGCAAATACCCTCAAGGACACGGCAGTGCCGTCTCCCTACCTGCGATCTATATATGAACCTCACTTACCACCAAAAATGATGTAATTGCAGCGAGCGATCGCCTCCAATTTGCGCTAAACTCGGATTTGTCTCAATTCCCCAATCCTTCAATCTCCCAATTCTTCAATCTAAAATCTAAAATCTAAAATCTAAAATCGATCCTATGTCTGTTCAACTAAGCGACATTGAAAGTAAATTAGAAACCCTGAGCCAAGAGGCAAAAAGTGCGATCGCATCTGTCAGTACCCTGGAACAGCTAGAACAGTTGCGCGTTAACTACCTCGGCAAAAAAGGTCAGCTCTCGCAAATTTTAGGCATGATGGGCAAACTGCCGCCAGACCAGCGGCCGAAATTAGGCGCGATTTCCAATGCCGTCAAAGAAGCCATGCAAACAGGCTTAGAAGACAAGCGCACCGCTCTCCAAACATCCCAAATCCAAGCCAAATTAGCGTCAGAAACCCTCGATGTCACCATGCCGGGGATTTTTCGACCCCAAGGCAGAATTCACCCGTTAAACGCCGTTATCGATCGCGCTTTGGATATCTTTGTCGGCCTCGGCTATACAGTTGCCAACGGTCCGGAAATGGAAACAGATTATTACAATTTCGAGGCGCTCAACACCCCGCCAGACCATCCGGCGCGGGATATGCAAGATACATTTTACTTGCCCGGTGGCAATTTGCTGCGAACTCAAACATCTTCCGTGCAAATCCGCTACATGGAACAGCAGAAACCGCCGATTCGGATCGTATCACCCGGTCGCGTTTACCGCCGCGATACTGTTGATGCTACCCACGCTGCGGTATTCCATCAAATCGAACTTTTAGCAGTAGATGAAGGTCTGACATTTACTGATTTGAAAGGCACGATTAAAGAATTTTTGCGCCAAATGTTCGGGCAAGATTTGCCGATTCGTTTCCGCACGAGTTACTTTCCGTTTACAGAACCTTCGGCGGAAGTAGATATGCAGTGGAACGGCAAATGGCTGGAAGTTTTGGGTTGTGGAACGGTCGATCCTAACGTGCTGCAAGGAGTGGGTTTTGATCCCGAAAAATATACTGGTTTTGCTGCGGGTTTTGGTGTCGAGCGGTTTGCAATGGTACTGTACGAAATTGACGACATTCGCCGAGTTTATGCTAGCGATTTGCGGTTTTTGCGACAATTTTAATCAGCTTAAATCTCAAAATCGATCGCCATAATGTCCGTTCGTAGTAGGGACTTTAGTTCACTTCCTTGTTGCAGACTAAAGTCCACGCTACAAACCGTTTTTATTAGTGTTATACCAGCTCCGGGTTGGGCATCCCCTTTATTGTCATTGCGTTTCATGTCGCGAAGCGAAACTATAGTGTTGCATAAGTCCGAAGGACACCCTGGGCCAACGCAAAGACTCTGCTGACAAACGAAGAATTTATAAAGGGGGTAAGTAACCTGGGTTTGGTATTAATAGATCGAACGCGATATCAATGTGAATGAGGTGGACTTACTTGGAGATTTATAAATTTTTATAAAAAATCATTGACTTAAGTGCAATTTTAAGATATGCAAAAGTTCTAACTAAGAATACAAATCAATTTTTTTTGCTATAGTGACCTGCAATTAAGATAATGGTTTGTGTTAAAAGAGGAGTTGAACGAATGAAAAACGTGAGTTGCTGGCACAAATCCGCAGCATTACTGGGAGCGATCGCGATCGTATCCGGGAGTTTGCAGGCAAACGCCATCGCCATTGCCACCAAATCGACAGCCAATCCCACTCAGGATGCTGAAAATATTTCATCTCAAGATAGCGCCACCTTTCAAATAGCTCAGGGCGATACCCTGTGCCGCAAAGTCGTTCCCAAGGAAGGCTTGACAGTCCGGCAAAATCCCGATCCCAAATCTCCCCGCGTCGGCGGTGTGGCACTGAACACTCAGGTAACGCTGTCTCAAGGCGCTACTTCTGTTAAAGCTTCTGACGGCCGCCTCTGGATTCAAATTACCGCTCCCGTCAAAGGGTATGTAGCTACTGGATATCCCAATGATGAAAGTAATTTAGCTTCCTGCACGGCAAGCAGTACCGTCAGTCAAAGCCCGAGTCCGGCGCCTGCACCCGCACCTGCACCAGCACCCGCACCTGCACCCGCACCTGCACCAACACCGCGTCCGAGTCCGGCACCTGTACCCGCACCAAC
>JBOFTL010000565.1:0-9447 GCA_051652045.1 Microcoleus sp.
GGTGCGCAGTGCGCACCCTACATATAGAATGCTTGCGTCCAGGACTGTTCCAAACTTCAATCGAAAATCTTCAATCAAAAATTCCCAATCGAAAATCCAAAATCTAAAATCTAAAATAAAATTATGGTCCTGAGAAGACTGCTGCTTCGATATCTTGGCGCGAGAGAGAGTATTTAAAAGCTCGATTAATATCTTGACCCTCAGCGCCGGCCCTGATGTAACGGACGGTGATTTGGTCGATATCGAGGGAGATTTCTGCTTGCCAAGTAGGTCGATCGACTTGCCAGCAGTGAAGTTCCTGGCTGTCTTGCTGGCAGCCTCGACTTTTCAGCCAGCCTTCGATTTCGGGCAGCGGATGGTTGTACAAAGGAGTATCAGCAGGGGGAAGAGACATGGAATTTTAGATTTGCTATTTTAGATTTTCGATTGATGAGAATTGAAGATTGAGGATTGGATATTGGAGATTGGAGAGTAGAGATTGAAGGATAGAAAATTTGGGATTAGCAATTAATAATTACCCATTACCCATTACCCATTACCTATTACCCATTACCCATAATTGTTAAGTGCCGCGAATTAAGCCGATCGCGATCGCCAGTGCCAAACATCCGATTAAAGTAGCTGCCATAATAAACAAGGCAAACACTTCTCCAGGGGAAAGCGGGCGATCCGTTGGATCTAAGTA
This sequence comes from Microcoleus sp., assembly GCA_051652045.1. Taxonomy (GTDB): domain Bacteria; phylum Cyanobacteriota; class Cyanobacteriia; order Cyanobacteriales; family Microcoleaceae; genus Microcoleus. The sequence goes on from JBOFTL010000565.1 coordinate 686, forward strand.
AGCCGAGTCAAATTTTTTGCCCCGAGATTCGGAAGCCGGAGTATTGAAATTAGATGGCTGTTGGATGGTATTTAGGCGAGAATAGCCTATTTTGAGATCGTAAGCGAGGCGGCGTTCGGGATTGCTGAGGGTAGCGTAGGCATTATTTAATTGCTGAAATTTTGCCGTAGCCACCGCAGGCGGCAGGTTAGTAGTATCGGGATGGTAGAGTTTGCTCAATTCGCGGTACGATCGCCGAATTTCGATCGCAGATGCGGCAGGATGCAGCCCTAACAAGCCGTAATAGCTGGAACCCAAGGGGGTTTTGCTCGATATTTTCTGACTTTTGGTTTTTGCAGTTCCCTCGTTAGAAGTCACCTCAGAGCCTCTGAGCTGGTAGTGAATAATTTTCGATCATTTTAACCTAGAGTTGAGGTTAATGCTACTGGGGAATTTTTGAACAGTGGTGTTTGCTTAATGTTCGTAGAGGGTAAAGTTGCGATCGAGCCAGATAATGAAGAAAGTAGCGCGATCGCGATAGCCAACCATTGGGGCTTTAGCAAAAAAAACGAAAAGCTATTAAATTAACATCAGGTGTAATATGTTTAGGAATAGGAGCTTTGATAGAGTTTTGTGCGATTTTTTCGTAACCTAAACCGTGACGAGGAGAACTATTTATTTGGCTCCAAGTCATTTTGCTGAGTTTATAAAGGGTATCTGCAAAAGCTGCTTTTTCCTCTTTAGTACAGTCCGAAATACAGAAATCCTTGCTCATGTATCGTAGAGAAAATGTTGGCGGTTGCTGTTCGGGAGACTCTTCAGTTGTGACGGGTGGAGAAATATTTTTTCCTCGTTCCACCCGCTTGCTAATATCCCGCTTGGCAATATGCTTAGCCATGAGTCATCTGGGTTGTGACATACTCCTACATCAAGCTGATTACAGCTATGATGTAGGCATCTTTGCAGCCCGATGAAGGGTATGCAAAATTTCCTTCCACACCAAACGAAGCGTTATGGTGTGGGGATTCCCGTCTGTTTAGCTAAAAAGTCAGCTTGTCGGGGTAGAGGTGATTCGGTAGCATATATTAAAGTTTCATCTAGATCGAGGATTAATAGTTTTTTTAGATCCGCCATCACCAACAGTTCCGTATGCGATCGCTCTCTAGAGATCGTAAACCATTGGTAAATTTCTTGCTCCCGGACTATGAATCAGGTGAGGTCTAGGGTGGGGTGAAAAATTTATGTTTCCTGCAAAGATTGCTATAGTTGTTTGGGCGATTCGATCGGATCGATCGCGAAGCTATGTAATTTAAGATTTTCTTAAGATTGTTTAACCGCAAAGCGCGAGAGAGCTGTTTGTAGATTATTTCTTCTGCCTTCTACTTAATTAGAGTTGTTCTGTCCGAGACTGTGACAGAATAGACAAGGCATCTTTTCCGATCCTGACCATCAAAACTGTGCAGTTCGATCGATAGAGAATGTAAGCCCAATTGTCAATGTTTCATCGTATATCTTGAGATAGATTATGCTGTTTCCCAGAGCTAGCGGTATTTTACTTCACCCCACATCCTTTCCCAGTCGATTTGGCATTGGCGACATGGGACTTGAAGCGTATCGCTTTATTGATTTTTTAGCAGAGAGCGACCAGCAATACTGGCAAATACTGCCACTGGGCCCGACAGGATACGGCAATTCTCCTTATTCTTGCTATTCGGCAATGGCAGGAAATCCACTGCTGATTAGCCCGGAATTGCTGCGGGACGAGCAACTGCTGGGAGATGAAGATTTAGCTCATTTCCCGGAATTTCATCCAGATAATGTAGAATTCGATCGGGCGATCGCGCACAAAATTCCCCTGCTCAAAAAAGCTTGCGAAAACTTCAAAGCTAAAGCCTCCTCGATCCAGCAAAGAGAATTTGCAGCTTTTTGCGAAAGCAAAGCTGTTTGGCTCGAAGATTATGCCTTCTTTATGGCATTAAAAGACTATTTCGGCGGCGGTAGCTGGCACACTTGGGAACCGGAAATTGCTAAAAGAAAATCAGAGGTTTTAGGCAAATGGCGTCATCAATTAAAGGAGGAAATTTATTATTATAAATACGTTCAGTTCGAGTTTTTCCGGCAGTGGACAGAATTGAAACGCTATGCCAATTTGCGCGATATTCAAATTATCGGCGACATTCCAATTTATGTAGCTCACGATAGTGCCGATGTGTGGTCGCATCCCGAAATATTTTGCTTGCATGAAGCAACCGGAGAACCTGCTTTGATGGCCGGAGTTCCGCCAGATTATTTCAGCGCAACAGGTCAATTGTGGGGCAATCCCGTTTACAATTGGGAAGAGCTGCAGGCAAACAATTTTCAGTGGTGGGTGCAGCGTTTTGAGGCGATTTTTGATTATGTAGATGTGACTCGGATCGACCACTTTCGAGGGTTTGATGCTTACTGGGCTGTCGAACGCGGGCAAGAAACTGCGATCGAAGGAGAATGGATTCAAGCACCAGGAATGGCTTTGTTTGAGGTAATTAATGAAAAGTTTGGCAACTTGCCGATTATTGCTGAGGACTTGGGCGTAATTACTCCAGAAGTAGAAGCTTTGCGCGATCGATTTGAGTTTCCGGGAATGAAGATTTTGCAGTTTGCTTTTAGCGGTGGTCCGGGCGATCCTTTTTTACCTTTCAATTACGTTCGCAACTGCGTAGTGTACACTGGCACGCACGATAACGATACGACGGTGGGATGGTTCGATAGTTTGCAACACTATGAAAGAGAAGATGTGATGCGTTATTTGGGCTGTATCGATCCGCAGGGTATTCACTGGTCTTTAATCCGCATGGGTTGGATTTCTATTGCTAATTTAGCAATCGTGCCATTTCAAGATTTGTTAGGTTTGGGAACTGATGCGCGAATGAATTTTCCGGGAAAAGCAGAGGGAAATTGGGGGTGGCGGTACCGCCCTGAAGCGTTGAATTGGGATATGCGCGATCGACTCAAAAATATGACTTACATCTCCGGGCGTTCGCCTCAGAAAAATTGAAAATCCCTCGTCATAAATTACAGATTAATAGCGATCGCTTTTCTTTAATTGTGAAGGGCGATCGTTCTTAATTAAGGATAATGAGGAGTCGAAAAATCCCTAAATTTTGGTGATTTTAATTACATAACCTAGGGGGTATTTGTTATGGTCGATCGCGAGTTGCTGTTGTATTATAAAAAAAGGGTATGCAGCCCATGCGATACTGCCGCTGGATTTACTTTAATTGAGTTGTTGGTTGTAATTTTGATTATTGGGATTTTAGCTGCGATCGCTCTTCCTACTTTTTTCAAATTAATCGGCAAAGCGAAAGAGACTGAAGCGGCACAATATATTAGCTATTTGAACAAACACCAAAAAGCCCAATATTTAGAAGCAACAGGATTTACCAATTCTTTCGGTACACTATCATTTTCACAGGATAACACAGCAACTTCTGGCAGAGATATTTTGAAAAGTTTTAACTTTTCCGTGCTAGAAAGCAAGAATTATTTGTACGGTATCAAAGTTTCAACTTATCAAGGCTATCCGATCGCCGCTCAAGTAGCTGTGTCTAAAAATTTAGGAGTGCGATCTTATTTCGGGATTGTCTGGGCGAAAGACAATAATATGTTAGTTTCTTGCGGCCCGCAGGCTGTTGATGTCAGTTTGGCTTCTCCGGTGTTTAAACAAGTACGGGTTGTAACGGAATTTCTGGCGACTCCTGAAATTTATTGTCCTCATTAATTTGATAGCAGAAGGAAGAAGGAAGAAGGAAGAGGGAAGAAGGAAGAAGGAAGAAGGAAGAGGGAAGAGCAAGGGGCGATCGCCCCAAAAATTACCATTTCCCAAAAATCTTGTTTTTAGTTTGGGAATGCGATCGAACTTTTGTTACAATATAAGTGAATATAAATTTTTTGAGAGAGTGAAGTTTATGAACAGCCTCATCTCAGTGCAAACGCTAATTGAATATATCGAAGTTTTACCCGATCGAGAACAAACTTTATTAATTGACGAGCTATTCCGGCGAAAAATCATCAAGCAGCATCAGGAAAACATCGATACCGAAGTCAAGTTAGCTCTTGAATCGCCGATAGAACCAGGAATAAAAAAAGTAAATATGACTAAACTTATTCAGGAAATTCTCGCGACACAACCCCTAATTATCGGAGAAGAAATAGAAAATCAGTGCCAGGAAAATACCAAGCAGACAGTCAAGACTAAAACACTTTTAACTGGCAACACTTACTTTGACATTTGTGCGGCAGATAGCACTAACTTTGAGGAGGAAATTGAGAGTTCAAATTACCACGTAATCGTTAAAAATGAATCAGACAAAACAGTCAGTGCGATGTTGCTGGGATGGCCGGAATGTAAAGCTTTTGGTGAGACGCGATCGCAAGCATTACAAAACCTTCAGGATTTAGTTAATTCCCAGCTAGCCGCAGCAGAAATCATCTCTGTCAAACTCACTGCTAGTCGATCGAACAATCCTTGGGTAAGCTTAGCTGGTAAGTATGAAAACGATCCGCAATACTCTGAGGTATTGGCACATATAGAAGAATATCGCCGCGAACTTGATGCAGAAATGGAAGCTTATTACAGTCAATTAGATGCTGAATCTCAGGCAAAATGAGCCGATACATACTAGATACAGATTGTTTCTCACTTTGGCAACAAAATCATCTTGCTGCTATTGTGCTTGCTAATAATGCTATCATCGTTACGCGCAACTATCAAGATTTCTTGCAAGTACCCGATTTAGTGCAGGAAGACTGGACGATTCAATCTTAAAAAATGGCGCGATGTCTAATTGTATGATGTGTCGCGATCGAACTTTTTGCGATGATTTCAAATTATTTAAGGCAGTGCACTCTAAATCCGATCGTAGGGTGCGTCGCCGTTGAATCTTATGTGATGATTTCAAGTTATTTAAGGCGACGCACCATACATTATATCGCGGCGATCGTGGGAAGCTTTACGAGGTGGCAGACTTTATATTTAAACGCTAATTTATGTTATATGACGGCACGGATTCCCATTATTTAATGATAGGTCAAGATGTAGAAAAAAGCAAGGGGCGATCGCAAAAAAAATTCCCGCCCCAGCTTCAATTAAAAAATTGACAGTTAACAGTTAACAGTGAAGTAGGAAGCTTGAAAAATTGTCAATTGTCAACTCTCAACTCTCAACTCTCAACTCTCAATTATTACCTTTGATTCCAAGCAGTTGCCGCATCAGCCACAGCTTGTTCTACAGGTTTTTCTCCCAACATTGCCGCCTGCAAATTGTCATAAATCGCCTTTTGCAGCTTCTTGATATCCTTCAAAGGTGGCAACAATAACTCGGCTTTTTCCAAACCAGCAGCACTGACAATTCTAGCTCGATCGGCCGCAGGAGCACTATCGGGAACGCTCTTAAAATAATTGTCCTGCAAAGCCTGAGTCGTAGAAGGCAAAACATTAGCAGCTTTAGCAAAAGCCAACTGATTTTGAGAATTAGTTACATAGAGAGCAAACTTCACAGCATCATCCGGGTGCTTGCTATCTTTAGGCACAACTAAATTCATCACCGCCACAGTTTTCTTGCCACTTTCTCCCGTAATTTGAGGTGCAGCAGCCGAAACAGCACCAATACTGGGAGCATTATCAGCAATCGCCTTCAAAAACTGAGGTCCAGAACCTAACAAAGCAGTTTCTCCAGCTTGATAAAGTTCGATCGCCCTGCGGTGTCCCTGCACCAAAACATCCTGCGGCAAAAGTCCGCCCTTGTACAAATCCACCCAATATTGAAAAGCAGCTTTACCTTTATCAGTATTAAAAGCAGCCTTGCCATTGGCATCAACCAAAGTCACGCCCATTTGCACCAAAGATTGCAAAACTTCTGCCGAATCCTCCGGTACAAAAGTCACAAAAAAAGCAAACTTACCAGTTTTTTCCTTGACCTGTTTTGCAACAGTTGCTAACTCAGCATAAGTAGTCGGAGGCTTGGCAATTCCCGCCTTTTTCAACAAATCAGTATTGTAGATAGTTACTTGAGTTGTCAAATACCAAGGAATGCCGTAACTGTTGCCATCAAGCACGCTAGCTTTCCAGATATTTGGGAGATAGCTCGATCGAACTGGTTCGGGAATGCGATCGTCCAAATTCAGCCAAGCATTGCGGCCCGCTAACAGCGCAGCAAAATCGGGATTTAAGTTAACTACATCCGGTGCAGTTTTTGCCGAAACCGCCCCCAAAATCTTGCTTTCCATCGCCGACCAAGGTACATCTACCCAGCGGACTTTTACTCCCGGATTTTCCTTTTCAAAAGCAGCGATCGTCTGGTTGAAATATTCAGTAAACTGAGGTTGCAATTGCATAGTCCAGAACTCAATTCCCGGCGCATTATTTGAGCCAGAATTAGAAGCACCCCTGCTGCAACTGACAGCAGTAGATAGCAACAGCCCTAACAGTCCAAAAATAGTAAATAGTTGCCAAGATTTACGTTTCATAAAAAAATCAGAGAGTATCAGAGAAGGAAGAAGAAAGAAGAAAGAAGAAAGAAGGAAGAAGGAAGAGTTGATAGTTGATAGTTGATAATTGTCATCAAGAAGGAGGAATGAGGAAGGATGAAGGTACAAGCAGCAAGATTTCTAGCAATCTATATCTTACATTTAATTAGGGGGACTGACTTATCGATCTCATTTGTAATTGTTTGGATTTCGATTTTATTAGGTATGATGCTGAGGTTAATAGATTCGATCCATTGCTCTCATGTTGCATTTTCAACCCAGCAGTGCGAGGGTCAGAGTTCGCGTTCTCGGTATCGTGCGGTACTGACGAGTGGGATCGTTAGGATATTCGCACGCTCGATCGAAAATCGGAAAAATTGCAAATTATTGACATTTGGGTTCATTCAGCCGTATCTCAGTTACATTAGGTAGCATCAAACTCCCAAAACGCTATCCACTTAGCAGATCCCAAAATTTTAGACCTAAGTTGCACCGCCCAGCTCGAGCTGCCGACTAAATCTAAAATCTAAAATATCCAATCTCAAATCGGTCTGATCCTTCGCAATAGCAATCACATGGTTAACTTTTTCAAAGGTCTACTTTCCAACCGCCAGCCAGGAGTCGGGATCGAAATATCCCCAGAACGCATCAACGTCGTTCAACTCGAAAAAAAAGGTCAAGCACTTAAACTAGCCACCATAGCCTCCATAGAAGTCCCAGAAGATGTCATCCAAGAAGGACAAATACTAGATCCGCCAGCCGTGGCAGAATTGATTCGATCGGTCCTAGCTGACAACAAAATCAAAGCCAAAAAAGTAGCCACAGCGATTCCGGGACGCGAAGCCGTGATCCGCCTGATCCCAGTTCCCTCAGAGCTCAACGACGACGAACTGCGGGAATACATGAACGCAGAAGCAGGACTTTACCTGCCCTTCCCCAGAGAAGACGCCGACGTAGACTATCAAAAAATCGGCTTATTTGTCGATGAAGACGGCGTAGAAAAAGTCCAAGTGGTGCTAGTTGCTACCCGCAGAGAAGTTACCGACACTTACATCGAAACCTTCAAAGAAGCCGGACTCGTGATAGATGTCCTAGAAGTAACCAGTTTCGCTCTGATCCGCACCCTCAGAGAACAACTGCAACAATTTTCATCCCAAGAAGCCGCCGTCCTCACTGCCATAGAATTTGATAGTACCGAGTTAGCTATAGTAGTGGACGGCATACCCCAGTTCAACCGTACCATCCCGATCGGCACCTACCAAATCCAGAGCGCTCTCAACCAAGCCATGAACCTGCCCCCCACCAGAGACACCAGCGAACTGCAAGGCATGACCCTGCCAGTCACAGATACAATGGGGACTTCGGGAGATATCAACCCCGGCACAAATGCCATGATTAAAGTATTGGGAGAACTAGCAGACGAACTGCGACGCTCGGTAGACTTTTACCTCAACCAGAGCGAAGAATTAGAAGTAGCGCAACTGCTGCTAGCAGGACCGGGAGCGGCCATTGGCAAACTGGATGAATTTTTCATGCAAAGATTGAGCTTGCCCGCCTCTCAAGTCGATCCCGTCGAAGCTCTCGGACTGGAAATAAGCGACGATATTACCCCAGAACAGAGAGCGGGTTTAGGAGTAGCTTTAGGTTTAGGATTGAGGGAGGTTAGCTGAACCGATAATCAAAGAAGTTGACGTACTCCCCGGCATGAATGCGCGGGTAGCGCTTAAAATGGGTCACGTTTCATACCCTCCGACCAAAGGCAGGTGTTCTTTTTCGTATTGTTTTGATAGATACAAAAACCGATGATTTGAGAATTTTAGTTCCCGAGCGTTTTGCAGGTAAAAGGTAGAAGCTAGAAGGTAGAATATTCAAAGTAGAAAGTAGCCCTCAATTAATTTTTTAATAATTTAAAAATTATGGTGGAGTTTCTTTCTTCCCAAAATAAATCCTGCACTTGTACCACTAGCAAACGGGCAATCGAACTGGCAGCTAAAATCTCAAATTTAAAATCTAAAATCGAGTGACGCCATGTACAGTCTAGACATTAATTTTCTCAACGATCGGCCGGAGTACAAACCAGCCGCAGCAGCCAAAACCACCTCTAAAAGGAGCGGCGGCTCAGCCAAAGACCAAATACCCCTAGCCGGGGCGCTGGTGTTTGCTCTCGGCATCAACGCTCTAGTCATGGGCGTTTGGTGGTGGAAAACTAGCGACAATAACAGTTTGGCCGCAGAACAAGCTGCTGCCGAGCAAACGCTGGCAAAATTACAAGCTCAAGCC
>JBOFTL010000566.1:0-6181 GCA_051652045.1 Microcoleus sp.
CTACTTTGGTAGGAATGTAACTATTACCTTGTCTCCAAATGTAATTTCTCCTTTGTGCTTTCTTCGTTTACTGGCTGGTGGATTTACTCTGATTTTACTTTGTTGTTCTAGTTTTCGCAGAGCTTCCTTGTAATTTTTACTAATATAACGCTTGCCAACATTATGCTGATTAAAAATTTCTTCCATTGTTAGTGTTCGATCGGCAAATTCATTTAACAGCATATTTTCCAAATCGTCAAGTGGTCGTGATAGCTCGAAAAGTAAAGGTTGATATTGTGTGGCTGAATTGTACTCAAATAAAGGTACGCCTTGCTCTGTGCTAGAGCTTTCCTTGGCCATAATTTCTTTCATAATTGAGTAACCAAGCGGATTTTTAGATACAAAAATTAGATGGTGGCTAGTTCTGGTGCCTGTCTCGTTTTTAAAGCAAAAAGGAAGAACGTAATTGCCACCTATTTCTTTTAAAGCCTGAGAGATAGTCTCCACAATAACCAACTCTCGTTCATAGGGTTGTTTAAATTTTAGTTGTTCCCGAAGCGCATCAGCTCGCTCTTGACCAAATAGAGAATTCATGTGTTTATCTACAGCAGCGTTAGGTAAACCCATGTTAACCCGATTGTAGTTAAAGAAAAATATGCAATCGCAACCCCAATCTTTGATGACCGCTCCAATTAGCCCAAGTGATAAGCCTTTATAACCCCAAGGATCTATAAAAAAAAGTGTGGGAATTTTATTGATTTGTTGAATTGCTTGGACAATTTCTTCTCCAACCTCTTTATTTAAAACTATTGGATTATACTTTAATCTACTTATATCTGGAATGGATGCTATGGCTTGTTGAAGAGACTGAGTATTATTTGAGTCTTTATCATTAAAAAGAGTTACTAGCATTTGTGACATATCTGGCTCGGCAATAGCACGTTCCAAGATAAGTAGTGGAGTAGACTTAGAACCGTCTTGATAGCGACCTGGCCCAGAAAACAAATCAATATAGGCAATTTTATTACTCCATTTCTTAGCTGTTGGTATAATCACCTTTGCCCATGCCCAAAAGTATTTAGCAACTATTTCTGCTTTAACTAAAGAATTATCTCTAGACTCGTCAAAGAAAGAACTGTCAGCCATCCCTGTTACCTCTATACTCTAGAACGTGAATTTCCATGCAGATGTATAATTGTACCATATCACCTGCCCAGAATTCCTAAAGCCGGATTTGGTATCAACTCTTAACTCTCAACTATTTTCCATATCCTCCGCCCCCCGGAGTTTCAATGACAAACACATCCCCCGGCTGCATTTCAACACTCGCCGTACTCCCCAATTCCTCAACTTTTCCACCAACTCTTTTTACATAATTACGGCCAACTTTCCCCGCTTCACCTCCACTCAAACCGCAAGGCGAAACAAGCCTTCTACCCGACAAAATACCCGCCGCCATCGTTTTTAAAAACCGAATTTTCCGCACCACTCCATTACCGCCTCGATGCTGTCCGTTTCCCCCACTATTTTCGCGAATGGCAAAACTTTCTAACAACACCGGAAACCGCCATTCCAACACTTCCGGATCGGTTAAACGCGAATTTGTCATGTGAGTTTGCACCGCATCCGTACCGTCAAAATCTGCGCCCGCACCCGAACCGCCGCAAATTGTTTCATAATATTGATAGCGTCGATCGCCAAAGGTAAAATTGTTCATCGTTCCCTGAGAAGCTGCCATTACTCCCAAGGCACAATACAAAGCATCGGTAATATTCTGCGAAGTTTCCACATTACCTGCAACTACTGCCGCCGGATAGCAGGGATTCAACATACAGCCTTCGGGATTGATAATTTCGAGAGGTTTTAAACAGCCTGCATTTAGGGGAATATCGTCATCTACTAAGGTGCGAAAAACATACAAAACTGCTGCTTTGCACACTGCTGCGGGAGCGTTGAAATTGTTGTTTTGTTGCGGTGAAGTGCCAGTAAAATCTATTTTCGCACTGCGCGCCGATTTGTCAATAGTAATGGCTACTTTAATTTGTCCGCCGCTATCCATTTGATACGTAAATTCGCCATCTTTTAAAACATCAATTACTCGCCTTACCGATTCTTCCGCATTGTCTTGCACGAAGCCCATATAAGCTTGCACTGTTTCTAAACCGTAATGTTCTACCATTTTCAGAAGTTCTTCGACACCGCGTTTGTTGGCGGCAATTTGTGCTTGCAAGTCGGCGATGTTTTGTACTGGATTGCGTGCGGGGAAATCACCGGATGTGAGAATTTCTAGCAATTCTGGTTCTTGGAATTTGCCTTCACTAACTAGCTGAAAATTTTCGAGCAATATGCCTTCTTCAGTTACTGTTTTACTGTTAGGAGGCATGGAACCGGGAGTGATGCCGCCGATGTCGGCGTGGTGGCCTCGGGAGGCGACGTAAAAGAGAGGGACTGAAGTCCCTACTACGAACTTGTTTTCGGTTGAGAATACTGGGGTGATGACGGTGATATCGGGTAGGTGCGTGCCGCCGTTGTAGGGATTGTTGGAAACGTAAACATCGCCCGATCGAATTTCGCTACCTTTTGCTTGAATTAAAGCAGTAACGCTTTCACTCATCGAACCTAAATGCACGGGAATGTGCGGGGCATTGGCAACTAATTGCCCGCGATCGTCGAAAATTGCGCAGGAAAAGTCGAGGCGTTCTTTGATGTTAACTGAAGAACTTGTGTTTTGTAAAGTGACGCCCATTTGTTCTGCGATCGCCCGAAATAAGTTATTAAATATTTCTAGCAATACTGGATCTGGTGCAACCGCAGATGTAGCGGATGAACGCGGATTAACGCTGATTTTATCTGTGTTTATCTGTTGGGGCTGGCGGTTTAAAACTAGATCGTTATTGGCGGTGATTGCTGCTTCCCATCCAGGTTCAATAACATTGGTTCCGGTGGCTTCTACGATTAAAGCTGGGCCGTTGATGCTGTGGTTCGATCGCAAATTATCTCTCTGATAAACAGGCGTTTGCCGCCACTCGCCCGCAACATACATTTGCACTGTAGCAATCGGCTGCAATGACAAACTTTCCCTGTCACCAACTGGAGAAATTATCGCTGTTTCTGGCACATCCATTTTCTCTACAACTTCCACCGAAACTGCTTCCACAATTAGCGCTTTTTCCGACATGATAAAACTGTAACGCTGTTGGTGTCCTGTTTCAAAATCAGCTTGCATATTTTCAAGAGTTTCATCAAAATTAACTAGCAAAACTGAATCACTGCCTTGATACTTTAAATGCAGTTTTCGCACGATCGCAACTTGCTTATCTCCCTCTGCACTCCTGCTGTTTAATTCCCTCTTTCCTTCTGCTTCTAATTGTGCTAGAATATTATGCAAATCCCCAATTAATTCAGCAGTTAATATTTGCTCGATCGCCCTTTCTCTAATCGCCCGCACGTCAGCTAAACCCATACCGTAAGCTGACAAAACACCCGCATAAGGATGAATAAAAACTCGTTTCATTCCCAAAGAATTCGCGATCGCGCAAGCGTGCTGTCCTCCCGCACCGCCGAAACAACATAAAGTGTATTCTGAAACATCGTAACCGCGTTGCAGCGAGATTTTTTTTACCGCATTTGCCATCTTTTCCACTGCGATCGCCAAAAAACCCTCTGCTACTTGTTCGGGAGTCTTATCGCCTCCAATTTCCCCCGCTAATTGCACGAATTTTTGCCTTACTATGTCGGGGTCGATCGGCAAATTTCCCTCGAATCCGAACACTTTTGGAAACAATTCGGGTTGAATTTTTCCCAACATTACATTGCAATCTGTCACCGTCAAAGGCCCGCCTTTCCGATAGCAAGATGGCCCAGGATTCGCCCCTGCAGATTCTGGCCCGACGCGGTAGCGAGTACCGTCAAAAAATACGATCGAACCACCACCGGCTGCTACAGTATGAATAGCCATCACGGGCGATCGCAATCTGACTCCAGCAATTTCTGTCTCGAATTCGCGTTCGTATTCGCCGTTAAAATGCGCGACATCTGTGGAAGTTCCGCCCATATCAAAGGTGATGATTTTCTCAAAACCGGCCTGTTTGCTAGTTTGGACTGCACCGACAATTCCCCCAGCAGGGCCGGATAAAATACTGTTTTTTCCTTGAAATTGTGCTGCTTCTACCAACCCGCCATTGGATTGCATGAACATTAATTTTGGTAATGGGGAATTGGGAATTGGGAATGGGGAATTGGGTATCGATAATTCTCGATTTTCCTCATCGTTTGGAGGTGCATCGGGCGGACTCGAAGAGGGCGGGTGCGGGGACATCGCCCCAGCAGATAATTGGCTGGTTACTTGTTCGACATAGCGGCGCAAAATTGGAGATAAATAAGCATCGACAACCGCAGTATCTCCCCGCGAAACTAATTTCATCAGCGGGCTGACTTCGTGAGATACTGATATTTGAGTAAAGCCAATTTCCCTCGCTATTTTAGCGACTTGTTGTTCGTGTTCCGAGTAGCGGTAGCCGTGCATGAAGACGATCGCGCAACTCCGAATTCCTTCGTTATAAGCTTGTTGTAAAGATGGGATAAAATCAAAATTAACCGGAATTAATTCTTCGCCCGTCGCGCTGTAGCGTTCCGTCACTTCGATCGCGCGATCGTACAGCATTTCTGGTAAAATAATATGGCGGGCAAAAATATTAGGTCGATTTTGATAGCCGATTCTCAAAGCATCGCGAAAACCTTGAGTAATTAACAAAACAGTTCGATCGCCCTTGCGTTCCAACAAAGCATTTGTTGCTACCGTCGTCCCCATTTTAATCGCTGCAATTTGATTGGCTGGTATGGGAACATCGGCGGGAATTCCTAAAATGTCGCGAATTCCTTGAACTGCTGCATCTGTGTAGCGATCGGGATTTTCTGACAGCAATTTGTGAACCGTTAATTTACCATCGGGGTTTTTAGCAACAATATCAGTAAAGGTGCCGCCCCGATCGATCCAAAATTGCCAGCCAGGGCGATCGGTAAAATTAGCCTTCATCATCTTTTTCCTCAACTTGGCTACTTGAATTTATTCAAATTATTCAATAAAACTAGCTGCAAGTCAATTCATAATTTTCATGATTTTAATATCATAAAAATCATACCTTAATTTAGATAACCCGAAACCCGGTTTTTCTTTGCTGATGGAGCATCGTGCAATATTTCAGTATAACCTATATGTTTTTTCCGGAAAGCACCAGAGAAAATCCGTATCAAGACTTAAAGCCCGCGATCGGGATAATTAACAGATTTTACACTTGAGGTTAGCTAGTTATGAGCGTAACAAACCAGAAAGATAAAAATATAAATAATTTCAATGACTGGATACTAAAAATTATTACTCTTCTATTTTTAGTATATTTAGTGTCTGTGCCGTTTGGTTTGGTCAAGAAAAAATTTGAACTGACAGATTTAGCGATCGTGACTATTCTATTGCTATTTAATTCTAAGCTGCCTGAGAGATTGCAAGAATTAGGATTTAATAAAGATGGAATCACACTCAAAATCAATGATAAACTCAATGAATTGGCAGCGCAGCAGGAAAATCAAAGAGCCAATCTTGAAGCGAACACTAAAATAATTCAGCGCCTAGCTATGGTAGAACAGGCAATTGCTAATAGCAAACAAGAAAAACGATTTCTTGTTAAAAGCTTGTTGAGCGATTATGAATTACAGCATCTCAAAAAATTAGCCAATGGTACAGAATTCTTTTATGAGAACAGAAGAATATTTCAACAAGAATTGCGACATTTACGTGCATTGGGATTTATCGAAAATCATCGAGACAAACACATCAGTTCAATGGCAAAAAAAGGAGATTTAAGGGAATATTTCAAAATAACCGAACAGGGTAAGGAGTATCTTAAGCTGAAAGAAGAGCTAGAATCAGCAGATAAGATCGCGCTTACAGATCGATAAAATGTGTAACTAATAATCGGTAATGGATGAGTGGCTAAACGCGACATCCATTACCCGCGAACATAGAACTACGATTAATTAAGGCTGCGGGCAACTATTATCGAGCGACGCACCATACCATACAATCAATGAGATAAGTAAATCGGATCTGGTATGAGGAGTTTTTTAGGCAGGATTTGCCGGAGAATACTCGCCAAATTTCCAGCGTAGAGGTGTAGCATTTCTGGTTTCAATTACCCGATCGATA
>JBOFTL010000567.1:0-13617 GCA_051652045.1 Microcoleus sp.
AGCTCGATCGACTCAGCGTAGCAATGCTCTCGATCGCTCTCATTCCATGCAGCTTCGTCGCTGTAAATTAGCAACATATATTTCATGATTTTTGCCCTGTATTGAGTTGAACGACGGAAAAATTCAGAGTTTCCTAAACCTCCCTTGAAAAGGGGGACTTTGATAAAATTCAGATCCCCCTAAATTCCCCTTAAAAAAGGGGACTTCGAGCGTTTTGCTCCCCCATTTGTAGGGGCGGTGCCCCCGTGCCCGCCCTGTGGGGGGGATAGTTATTTGAACGAATGCAAACTAATTTTTCCGCCAGTAATGTGCTGTCATGAATTGATTCCAGTTGCCATCTTCACCTAAAATTTGCGATTTCATCGTGCGGCGATCGTCGCTAACAAACTCAATAATGTCTTGATATTTCACGATCGCAGTCTCGTTGAAATTAGGACCCTCGGCGTTTAGCGTGAGGACTTTTCCGCTGGCATCGAGGGAACCGTTATAAATCCACAAATGCGACATCATGGAACCTACAAAAGTCCCGACATAGCGATCGCTCTTCGGATCGTAGCCCAGGGTCATAATGGTTTTTCCAGTGTCGCCATCGGGCATTTCGCCTTCCCCTTCAGCTACAGTCCAAAATCCACCGAGCGATCGAACTACCTCGAATCCTTTGGACTTTGACGGCGGCTGGTCTGAGCCCATACTGCATTCAGTTTCGCAAATCCATTCGCCGACGAGTCGATCGAGCCAATGGTGTTGCTGTTGCGGTTTTGCGTCCATTGCGTTTCTCCTGGATTGATTGCTTTCATCTAGTAGTCGTTCGAGGAAGCTGCAAATCGACATCGGGACAAAAATTTTTTCAGGACATCCGCAAATTGAGCGTCGAACCCATTTATGGCCGCGCTCCCTTACAGCAGATTGTAAGTTTTTGAAATCGATTGCCGTTCATCTTCCTCCCTAAGTGTTCCCAAAGCGATCGCGATCGTGCGGTTCGTCGAAATCGATCGTTGGCCCTAACGGCACAATTCGATCGGGATTAATCTCTGTCATACTCATGTAATAACCGCGCTTAGTTTGCTCCAAATTGCACGTCGCTTTGAACGCAGGAATCTGATAGAGATCTTTAAGATAATTCCAGAGGTTTGGGTAGTCGATGATTCGCCGCAAATTGCACTTAAAATGTCCGTGATAAACTGAGTCAAACCGATACAGCGTTGCAAACAGACAAATATCAGCCTCAGTCAAGCGATCGCCGCATAAATACCGCTGCTCGTTCAGAACAGTTTCCCACTCATTTAATCCCTCGAAGAGTTGAGTTACTGCCTCTTCGTAGGTAGTTTGCGAAGTAGCAAATCCCGCACGATACACTCCAGCATTTATAGGTAAATAGAGAGCATCGATCGTTTCATCAATTTGCGGTTGTAAGTCGGGAGGACATAGGTCTATATTCTGCGTTGCGAGCGAGGCAAGCTCAACATCTAACATCCGCATAATTTCGCGGGATTCATTATTGACAATGGTTTGAGTTTGTTTGTCCCACAAAACTGGTACAGTGACTCGTCCCGTATAATTGGGATTGGCTTTTACGTAGATTTCTTGCAAGTATTGAGCCTGATTTACGGTATCAGGAATCGTTTCCGGTGCGTCTGAAAATATCCAGCCTCGATCGCTCATTACTGAATCGACGATCGACACTGAGATAGCATCTTTTAATCCTTTGATTTCCCGCATCAGTAAGGTGCGATGAGCCCACGGACAGGGCAACGCGATATAGAGGTGATAGCGCCCTGCTTCTGCTTTAAATCCACTCGATCCATCAGCAGTCACGCGATCGCGAAATGTAGTTGGTTCCTCTTCCAAGTGACCGCCGCGATCGAGCTCGGTTCTGGTGATCCACTTGCCTTGAATCATCATTCCTGGGGACATAATAATTCTCCTTGCTTACCGGGTAGAGGTCGATCGCTGAATGCTTACAGATTAACCGATCGCCACAGGTTTGGCACAGAGGTAAAAGGTTTTAGGTTTTAGGTTTTAGGTTTTAGGTTTTAGGTTTTAGGTTTTAGGTTTTTTCTCATACCTACCACCTACTACCTACTACCTACTACCTACCACCTACTACCTACCTAACAAGCAACAAGTTCAACGATTTTGTGTCGGGCATTGGCGATCGATTCTGCAAGTTTTTGTCCGCCATATTCATCGTTTTCTACATGAACGAAGGTGATATCAGTAATGCCCATAAACCCAAAGACAGTAACCAAGTAAGGGTCGTGAAAATTCATGTTTTCGTAGCGCCCGCCCGGTTGAAAACCAGAATCTCCTCGTGCTTCGACGATAAACATTTTCTTACCCAATACCAATGGTTTGAAAACATTAGCAGAATCATTAGGTTGAAAGGCAACAGTTCGCCCGAATCGCACGATTTGATCGATGTACGCTTTGAATCCACTGGGAACGCTGTAATTGTACATGGGAACTCCCATTACATAGACATCGGCTGCCAACAATTCATCCACCAATCGATCGCTCAAGCGAATTGCATCTTGTTGTTCTGGAGTGTGTTGTTCGGCTGGGGAAAAGGCAGCGGCAATCCAAGATTCATCGACGTGGGGAATCGGATTGCGACCGATATCTCGATAGGTAACGGTATCATCTGGATGGTTTTTTTTCCATTGTTCGACAAACTCTCTAGTGATGCGGCGGGAGTGCGATCGCTCGCCGCGCGGACTAGCATCAATGTGCAATAGATGTGCCATAGTTTCTTCTCCGGGGATAATCCAATACGCTTCAGTTAGTGGTTGTCATTGCGAGGAACGAAGCATAAGCCCGAAGGGCAGGCTTCGCCAACACAGCGTCTTTTTTTTCACAGCATGAGGCTTCCATGACAGTCTTATCTAAACCGTATTGGGCGATAATCACTCTTCCAGCATAGGTAAACCGTTCAGGCTCGGCTATTTAATTCTTGTGTTACTATCAAAATCTTGCGGCGAATATTTGTGAGATAGAATTTGCCACGATTTTCAACATCCAGATCCTCTAGAATATGAATCGTTTGATACTATTTTTATTGATTCTGTTGCTGACAGCATCATCAGCGATCGCACTCCCCAAACCAACATCAGAAAATCACCAAATATCCTTTGGAACGCCGATCGAAACTTATGAAATTGAGCCTGGATTAATCGCGATGGTGACGCGAGACTCTCAAGGAAATCCACTTGATGCGATCGTCCAAGGAGCCGTTGTTCCACAACCAAGGTCAAATGCGAGATCTGTAGAACCATACCCGATCTATTTAAACTTAAAAGAGCAACAGCTTGAAGAGCTCATCGATCGGTTAGTACCGCCAAAAGAACGCGGAGAAAAAAGCAAATATAATACGATAGGAATTTGTGCGGATGTTTGCATATCCAACTACAGCTACGAAAATGTTACTATATCCTTAATTTGGAATGCAAAATGGCGCGATAACAAAGAACCGTTCTCACCATTGCGATCGGGGCCGTCTCGCCTTACCATTCACTGGAACAGGTAGTGAATACAATTACAGCAGATTGCAAGTGTATGAAGTACACCCGCCTATCGGATAATCCCCTCAAGGACACGGCAGTGCCGTGTCCCTACCGACGATATCTACTCTCTTCCCGGTATAAGATTATGTACTTATGCTCTGTGACAGAGCGTATGCGTGCATTTTCGCGATCGTTCGCAATACAAATTCTTCGGGTGGGAAGGGAGTATGTATCTCACCTACATGAAAACTTCTGTAAAACTAGACGAGTTGAATTTGCATCATGAAAACTCCTCCCAAACATCAGATTGAATGTGCCAGATTGCCGATTTTGTCGAGCCGCGATCGGGGTTGGGAAAACATTCGAGTCGAACAATTCGAGAATCCGCCGGGAGAAGGAGGATTTCATTACAGCGACGAACACGCAATTTGCTTATCGCTAGCACCTCGTCCCGTTCGTTTTATGCAAAAGAAGGGAGACAAAACGCATACTAGCTTGTACGGTAAAGGTGATATTTCCATCACGCCGGCCAAAATTCCGTTTTTTGCCAGTTGGGAGAGTGATGACTATTATTTACAGATTCGGATTGCTTCGGAGTTCATGCAACGGGTTGCTTCAGAAACACTAGAAATGAATCCCGATCGACTTGAATTTTCATCTGAGTTTCGGATTCGCGATCCGCAAATTGAGTCGATCGCCCTGATGATGCTAACCGAACTCCAACAAGAAAATTTAGGCAACAGACTTTACATTGAGTCGCTGACAAATATTCTGGCAATTCACTTACTCCGGCAATTTACCATCTCCCAACCTTCCCTAAAAATTTACGAAGGCGGTTTGACCGATCGGCAATTGCTGCAAGTTTTAGACTATATCAATGACAATTTAGAGCGAGACATTAAATTGGCAGATTTAGCAGCTTTATTGGGCATGAGTCAATTTCATTTCAGCCATTTATTTAAACAGTCGATCGATACATCTCCCTACCAATATTTGCTCCAGCAACGGGTCGATCGAGCCAAGCAATTGTTGAAACAAAACAATCGATCGATAATGGATATTGCCTTCGAGTGTGGATTCAACAGTCACAGTCATTTGAGCAAACAATTTCGGCAGCTTACAGGCATGACACCTACTGCTTACAGAGCGCATTGCAAATCTATTACTCATTGTCCCACTCATGAAGTACCCCTGGAACCGGTTCCTTAACCCAAGCAGTACAATTACGATCGTTCCACGTTTACCCGTCCGGCTATGGTTCAAACCCCCACACGACCAATCACCCTTGATGAATTCCTAAAACTGCCGGAAACCAAACCCGCTAGCGAATTCATCGACGGTCAAATTATCCAAAAGCCCATGCCTCAAGGAAAACACAGCACCATTCAGGGAGATTTTGTCCCAGCCGTTAATGGCGTTCTTAAACCTCCGCATATCGCCCGCGCCTATCCTGAACTGCGTTGCACCTTTGGCGGGCGATCGATTGTGCCGGATGTCACGGTGTTTACCTGGGAGCGGATTCCCCGCGACCCAACGGGTGAAGTCTCAAATACCTTTGCGATCGCCCCAGATTGGACGATCGAAATTCTCTCCCCTGAACAAAGCCAAACGAAAGTTGTCCGCAACATTCTCTACTGTCTCACCAACGGCACCCAAATGGGCTGGCTGATTGACCCCGACGAAAAACTGGTCTTTGTTTATTTTGCGGATAGTCGCGTAGCAGTGTTTGAATCTGCCGGCGATCGGATTCCAGTGCCAGCCTTTGCCGAATCTCTCCAACTCACCATCGGTCAACTATTCAGTTGGCTTGAGGAATAACCGTGTCGGCAAAGTTCTTGGAAAGTTTAGCTAAAATAAATCCCGAAATTATTGTAAATCCACCAGCCGGTCTTTCCCCGGAATCGGAGACAAAAATTTTTTTCACCCCAATTCCTGAAGTCGTCTTTCCAAAAAACGCCGCTCCGGTTCCTGCCGCACCAGATCGATCGCCCTTTGATAAGATTCCCTCGCATCATTTGTTCTTCCCAACCGCCGGCATAAATCAGCCCTCGCCGCGTGGGCTAAGTGATAGTCAGCCAAATCGCCACGATCGAGAATGCCGTCAATTAGTTGCAGTCCCGCCTGCGGGCCGTCGCGCATCGCTACTGCTACCGCCCGGTTGAGTTCGACCACAGGGGACGGTTCTGCCCGTACCAGCAAGTCGTACAAAGCCACAATCTGCGATCGATCCGTAGCATCTGCACTCGCTGCATCGGCGTGTGCGGCCGCGATCGCCCCTTGAATCGCATAGGCACCCAACTGCGGTGACGCCAGGGCCCGCGCGACTAATGCCTTGCCTTCCGCAATCTGTTCCCGATTCCACAGGGAACGATCCTGATTTTCCAACAAGATGATATCCCCGTCTGGTGAGGTGCGGGCAGTGCGGCGCGACTCCTGCAGCAGCATTAACGCCAGCAGTCCGATCGCTTCTGCATCGGGTAGCAACTCCACCAGCAAACGTCCCAGGCGAATCGCTTCACCGGAGAGTTCGGGACGAACTAAGGACTCGCCCGATGAAGCCGAATATCCTTCATTGAAGATCAGATAAATGACGGCAAGTACGGAATCCAAGCGATCGGGCAGATCGGATCTCGCGGGCACTTCGTAGGGAATTCGCGCCTCTCGAATCTTAGCTTTGCCTCGGACAATGCGTTGGGCGATCGCAGATGGGGCACTGAGGAACGCACTGGCGATTTCCTCAGTTTTAAGTCCGCAGATTTCCCGCAGTGTCAGGGCCACCTGGGTACTCGGTGCTAAAGCAGGATGGCAGCAAGTGAAAATCAACCGCAGGCGATCGTCCTCAACTTCTACGTCATCTATTTCGCCGGGGGTAGTTGTGGTGCGATCGACTTTCTCGGCAAGTTCGGCAAGTGAAGCATCAAAACGAGTGCGGCGGCGCATGACATCAATGGCTTTGAAACGACCTGCAGATACCAGCCACGATCGCGGATTTTTTGGTACGCCCGATCGCGCCCACTGCGATACAGCGGCTGCAAATGCTTCGTGCAGGGCTTCTTCAGCGAGGTCGAAATCGCCCAGCAATCGGATTAGAGTAGCGAAAATCCGGCGCGATTCTGTGCGGTAGATATTGTCTACTAATTCACTTAATTCGCTGATTTGTTTGGTGTTATTTGCGTACATCAGACCTCCTGCTGAAACTGATTTCAAATCCTTGTTAAAAACTCAGGAATGACGCATCGATCCCTCGGGGCGGGCACGGGGGCACCGCCCCTACACTCGACAATCAATCCCTCGGGGCGGGCACGGGGGCACCGCCCCTACACTCGACATAGGTTTTTGTGAGTAAATCCTGTTGTGTTTTCATTGGGAGTCTCGCTTTACGAATAAGAATGATGCCAATCTGGGCAGTCGATCGCGATCGTGCCACCACTCTTGAAAGTCTTCCAGGATAAAACCTTGATTTTTTGCTGCACTCATAAAATCTGAAATGTGATGCACGAAGGCGGGAATTTCCACAATTTCTCGATCGCTTTGAAAATTAGCTTTTTTACCTAGGTATTGTCTGAACGGGTGCAGTTCAGAGATGAAAAAGTATCCTCCAGGGACTAATACGCGAAATGCTTCGGAAAATATGAATGAAAGGTTTTCGATGTGTTCCAGAACGAGATTGCAGGTAATCAAATCGGCAGATTCGTTGCGACAAATCCATTGTTGCGTGATATCTCCTGCGATAAATATCGCGTTGGCTGAATTTACTTTTGATCTCGCTTTTTCGAGCATGGATTCTGAAAAATCGATCGCGCATACGGTTTCAGCAATTTGCGACAGCAGCAGCGTATTTTTACCTGTACCGCAGCCAATTTCTACCGCAGACTTGCACTTCAAACTGCTTAAAATTTCTTGAGTAACAGTTCGATCGAGATCCCGCGTTAGGTTTTCGTCAGCGTCGTAGGTGGCTGACCAGTTATCGTAGGCCGATCGAACGCTCATTGTCTGCTTCATGGGTGAATTTCCTGGCGCGAGGATGGGCAAAATAATGCGATCGAGATAGTCGTGAATTACGTATTATAACTGAATGACTAGCGCGATCGCTATTACTATTGTAACCCCAGGATCGTCGCGATCGCTATTACTATTATAACCCAATATTTTGGAAATATCGATGTGTTAACTCTCTTCAATCGCATAGATTTTTCGGATTGCGAATGTCGGTGTTAGTCGCAAAATAATAAACATTATTGTCCTTCTCTAAGTAACCAACATAGCTGGTAAAAGTAGGGTCATCTATTACATTGACATGGGAGGCGTCAAGCCCGGACTCTTTCACTATGACCTATTATCGGCTTCGCTTTCGTCCCCGCCGCTAACCTTGTGGCATAAAATCATCTACAATTTAAGTAATTGAAATCAATGTCACCGTGAGCGATCGCAACAAAAACAATTTGCCGCTTGTCTTTCCCCACCCACCGATTCTAGCGAGCGATCGCGCTAACTGGAAAAACATTCAGTTTGCTCATTTTCGGCAACCGCCTCGTGACATTCCGGAGTATGTGTCGCCCCGGCATACTATTTGTATGAATGCCGGTAAGCCTTTGAGATTGAAACAAGTTATCGACGGACAACAGGAGACGGTTAACTCCGTGCCAGGAGATTTAGCAATTTATCCGGCTTATCTCAGCCAACAGTTTTGTTGGAATAAAGAAGCTGAGTTTTTCAATTTGTTTTTAGAACCGTCATTCTTAATTCAGGTTAGTTATGATGTGTTTGGAAGCGATCGCCTCGAACTGATTCCATATCTCGCTACATTGTTCGATCCATTCGTTCAGCAAATTGCTTTTGCACTGAAAACATCCTTGGAGATTGATGGGCAAAATAGCAATCTTTATGCTGACGCGATCGCTCATGCACTTGTCGTTCATCTTTTATCTAGATACTCAAATCGTTCGCGTCAAATCAAAACTGTCAAAGGTGGCTTGACTCAACAGCAGTGGAAACTGATTGTTGATTTTATTCAGGAAAATTTAGCTGAGAATATTAGCTTGAATGAATTAGCCGCGATCGTGCAGTTGAGTCCCTATCATTTTGCCCATGTATTTAAAAAATCTGCGAATATTTCACCTCATCAATATTTGATTCGCTGTCGGATCGATCGGGCTAAACAATTGATAGCGATCGGCAATTTATCGCTGTCTGCAATTGCTCAAATTGTTGGTTTTGCCAGTCAAGGACATTTCACGTATCATTTCAAACGCCTTGTGGGAGTAACCCCCAAAGTGTTTTCGCAGCGACTGGGAAACAACGCAACTTTGCCAGAATCGCAAGAACCTTGAAAGCGATCGCAAGAACCTGGAAGAAAAGTATTTAGGAATTGCGAAATACTGAATACATCAACCGATTTGGGATTTTTATGAGACAAATTTTGCATATCGACGCGAGTTACAGCAGTGAAAGTTCAGTATCGCGAGTTTTATCTCAAGAATTCATCACGGCTTGGACAAAGTTACATCCTGAAGATGCGATCTTATATCGAGATTTAGGGCATTTTCCAGTTCCTTACATCAATGAAACCTGGATTGCTGCAATTCATTCGCCACCTGAAAGTCACACCCCAGAAATGATGGAATCTTTAAAGGTTTCTAACCCCTTGCTGGAGGAGTTTTTGACTGTAGATTGCTATGTCTTTGGAGTGCCGATGTATGGCTTTACTATTCCTGCAACGCTTAAAGCTTATCTCGAACATTTGATTCGAGTCGGGTGTACTTATGAAGTAAGCGAACGTGGAGTTCGAGGATTAGTTCATGGAAAAAAAGCGCTGTTTGTTACAAGTTGTGGCGGCAACTATTCTCCGGGTTCTCCCTTTGGTGAAGATTGTCAAGAACCGTATCTGCGAACAATTTTTGGCTCGTTTGGAATTACAGATGTAAAGTTTGTTAATGCGAATAATCTGGTTGTAGGCGATCGAGAAAAGTCTATTTCAACGGCTCGATCGACTCTTCAAACCCTTGCATCTCATTGGTAAAACATGGAAAAGGAGAAGCATTTATGTCACAGGAAAACGTAGAAAATATTCGCCGTCTTTTTCAAGCTGTCGAAGACCGAAACGTTGCTGGAGTTCTCGCAGCTTACGATCCAGAAATTGTGATTCGAGATGCAGAATCCCTGCCCTATGGTGGCACGTATCGCGGTCTTGAAGGTGCGAAACAACACGTCGAAGGTGCTGCCCAGACGTGGAATCATCTCCAACCAGCAGCCGAAAGAAAAATGGATGCAGTCTTCCTAAATGCAGAAGATTATGTCATCGTCCTTTGGCGGCTAAAAGGGCTAGATCCGAGTAGCGAAAACAAGCTCGATTTGCCAGTAGTGAGCGTCTATAAATTGCGCGGAGGCAAAATCTTTGAATCGCAAATGTTTTATGCAGATACGGTTGCGATACAGCAATTTCTAGATGGCTAACAACAGCAAATTATAGACATCTTCAACCAAGAATATCCAATGCAGGCTCCGATGCCTGCCCCAGAAGAAAACTTGTTTTGTAGGGTGGGCGTCTTTATTTGTTGGTTGGCATTCATCCCCACCTAAATCTGAAAGGCTATCTATACCAATTTTTGCCAAATTGTGTTCATTTAAACCTCCGACTCAAGCTCGAATGTGATGTATACCATGCGTTCTTCTTTGCCACCTACCGAAGCATACAAGCGACGAGCTGCAATGTTGTATTCCTCGGTTCCCACCCATGCTTCCTGACAGCCTAAAGAACGTCCATGAGCGAACAAAGCTTGAAGTAGTTGTTTCCCAATACCTTGCCTTTGATATGGTGGGGCGACTCCAACTTCATTTATCCAAAGTTCGGGGGATTTATCGGGATGAACGTAGTGTACGGCTGATGCCATGCCAACCACTCGATCGTCAACAATTGCTACTGCTATATGATGCCTCGGATCGTTGAGAAATTCGTTCGCCCAATGCGGATCGATTTCATTATCAAAAACATCCGGTGTTACGCGATCGAAAACTGA
The DNA here is from genome assembly GCA_051652045.1 of Microcoleus sp. Lineage (GTDB taxonomy): Bacteria > Cyanobacteriota > Cyanobacteriia > Cyanobacteriales > Microcoleaceae > Microcoleus. The sequence continues at coordinate 10,517 of JBOFTL010000567.1, forward strand.
ACAATCTTGTGGATTTAACATCCGAATCGTGACGGCTGGGTTCATTAATTTGTGCTTTCTCACGAGATAAAATGGGCGCTAAACCCTTCGTTTGTCACCAGAGACTTTGGGATTGCTTCGCTGCGCTCGCAATGACAATAAACGGGATAAGAAACCCGGATTTAGTATTACTATTGTATCCCAAGATCTTGGAAACAGCGACGTGTTAACTCTTTTCGATAAGATGGATCTTTCGGATTGCGAATTTCGATGTTAGTTGCAAAGAAATAAACATCCTTGCCCTTTTCTAAATAACCTACATACCAGCCAATTTTCGGCGTTACGTCATCTGCAACACCAACCCAGCCTGTCTTACCTCGGATGGTGTATTCTGGAGTTTTTTCCACCACCATCATGTCTTTCACAATGGAAAGAGATCGCGCGGAAAATGGTAATTTGTTATTGTAGAGACGGCGCAGAAATTGAACTTGCTCTTGAGGTGTAATTCGCAATTTTCCCTCCAACCAGAATCGATCGATCTCATCTGCATCGCCGATGTTTTGGTTGCCGTAGCCAGATTGAGTTATCCATTGTTTCATGCGATCGTATCCCACCCGACGGGCGATAACTTGGTAATACCAAATCGCCGAAAGGTTGAATGCTTCTTGCATCGTCAAGTCGCGATTCCATTCCGGAATCTTTCGGGAAATTCCATCCCAGATTAAAACAGTTTTTTCATCTGCTATGACTCCTGTTTCTAAGGCAATTAGGGAGTTGAGAATTTTGAAGGTTGATGCAGGTAAAAAAGCGGTTTTATTGCGCTGGGGATTGTGTTGAAATGTGCGATCGCCCTTCGCATCATAGATGAGAATCGAACCTTCAACTTCTAGTTCTCGAAAGTGCCGTCCGAAATCAATATTTTGGGAAATATTTTGAGTAAAATCTGCGCGAGTTGGCATCGCTGGCGATCGCGCATTCTGCAATAAAATAGAGGCAGTGCAACTGAAGATAATAAGAGCGATCGTGCCAAGGCGAAACATTCGGTTCATCAGCTTCTGCGGTTACTAGATTTGATACCCAAGTAAAGACCATTAATACCCGGCCCGGGTTTAATACTCCTTTTATTGTCATTGCGTTTCATGTCGCGAAGCGAAACGAAGTGAAGCATAAGTGCTACGGACAGGCACATGCCTTCGCAATGACTCTGAGTCCAGACGAAGGATTGATAAATAGGATGAATAACCCGGCTTTAGTATGGTTCAGTCATCCATCCATTGAACCAATTGAATTACGACACCATTTGGATCGGTTACTTGAAAGAATCGTTCGCCCCAAGATTCAGTTTCAATCGCCGTTGTAATCGTCACGCCTTCTGCCTGCAATCGGGCATATTCTTCATCAATATTATCCACTACAAAAACAACGAGCAAACCATCGGCACGATGTCCGCACATATGGATCGGTTTGAAGGTTTTTAATCCAGTTTGAAGAAAGATGAGGTTAAAGCCAACATCTTTTCTGGAGAGTGACACAAAACCTTCGGCTGACATTTGTTCGGTGAAACCAAAATGTTGTTTGACAAAGTTAGCTGATGCGGTAACATCATCTACATTGAGCGAGATTGCTGAAGCTGTAACTTGCATGGATTCTCCTAAGTTCTAAATCAGTTCGATCGAGCTTGAGCCGCTTTTAGTCCGGCTAAAGCTTCATTACATTCGTTGCAGTTTTCGTCAGTATGCAGGAATATTGTTTCATTTTCTCTCAGGTGAGATAGAGCAGTTTCGACTATGTGGCGCGATCGGGCAATCCGAGCTTCGGCATATCCAATTATACCTCTGACTTGTTGCTGTTTTGACTCCAACCAAGAATCGAGCAAACTGAAATTTTCACAACAATGATCTATCTCGCGATAGTGATATTTTTCTGGCTGTCCGTTGTTGTCAATTGTAACATATTTAGGGCATAAATATCTAACACCCGCGATCGTTTCTGCCAGATGAATTGTTGTATTTGCATCGTGTCCGACACCGAGTAACAAAACTTGACCGTCGAGTGCGTAAACGCGCCCGATCGGACTGTCTAAACCGTGCGGAATGTCGATCGGATGGGGTGCTATAATCTCTGCAGCTTTGCCTCCAATTGCTGCAAAAGCGTGAGGATTATTGCTGCGAAATACACCGGGCGATCGCCAAAATGTATCTGCTACAATACCCATTCCCAGACAAGGAGTTTTCGCTCGATCGAAGGGAGTTTCATCATCATCTGTCATCGTTGGCATTACCAGAGTTCCCCGCGCGCCCAGCACGTCGAGAAGCGCTTCAATTAAGCCTTGCGGGCCTCGATCGATCGGTGCAACTTTCGAGAATGCGGTATGAACCACCAAGACTCCACCCGGTTGCACGCCGAGATTTAAAAGTTGGTGAATTAGTTCGTTTTTACTGAGAGATTTATTCATCTCCATATTATAAATAATATTATAAAAAACGGTTTGTAGTGCGGACTTAAGTCCGCAATTCGGGAATGGACTTCAGTCCATACTACGAACAAATTCTATTGCGATCGAGCGAGCGATCGCGCGATCGAACCCGTTTCTTCAAGCAGCAGTCCTAGTTTTGCACCGTCGAAATTCGTGTCTTTTTTATTATTCCCCCACAGATCGACAAAGAAGTCTTGCATCAACACAATAATGCTGCGGTACTTAACGATGCTGGCAACATAGAAATCATCTAACTTTATGTCTCCGTCAGCATGGATCTGCTCGATGTTGTCGAGTAATATAGATCGAATTTGATAAGGTTGCAAGCCTTCTTTGATGCCATATTTTTCCATTATCTTGCGTCGATCCCTCTCCGAACATGAATCATGCGATGGTCGAATCAGGTGTCCTAAATTCCGCATGACTTCTCCATAATCGTAAAATTTATGCTGCTCAAAAAAAGATTCCTCATCTTTTGTCAGCGCAAAACTCTTGTCGAGTACCAAACCAAAATCAGTCAAATATATTTGCTCGCCGTCGGTGAGAACATTGTGAAAATGCGCGTCGAAATGGATGATTCCCTTCATCCTCAAAAAGTCGATCGTCCTAAATAAATCATCCAGGGATTTCTGAAGTTTGTTTGGGT
>JBOFTL010000568.1:0-12497 GCA_051652045.1 Microcoleus sp.
GCTAAATTTGACGGCCGATCAAAAGCAAAGAATGCAGGCAATTCGCGATCGCTACAAAGACCAAATTTCCCAGCGAATGCAAGCAGTCCGCCAAGCCCGACAAGAATTAACAACTATGATGTCAAGTGCGACGGCAAATGCTACTCAAATGCGCGACAAACACCGTCAAGTTATGGCATTGCAACAGCAGTTAGAAGAGGTGCGATTTGAAAGTATGATGGCAATGCGAGAAGTTCTCACAGCAGAACAGCGCAGCCGTTTGGCTCAACTGATGCAACAGCGGCGACAAGCTGTCAGAAATCGAGTGCAAAATCGCCAGCAACAATAAGAAGAAGGAAGAAGGAAGAAGGAAGAAGGAAGAAGGAAGAAGGAAGAGGGAAGGAGGAAGGAGGAAGGAAGATTATTGTAGGGGTGGGGAAAGACAACAGTCTTTCTGGTTGCAGGCAGCTAAATAAACCCGCCCTCCCCAGGAGAAATTTTCCGATCGAAATTCCTGCAATATCGTGCAAAAAGACTTGAAAGCTATTAAATAACTCTCAAGTCTTTAGCGCGATCGAGTGTAGATGCTATTCTGAAATTAATCAACAAATTATCAGTCTCCAAACCAAATTAAACTGCCACAGGTTGAGCTTTTTTCTCAGTCACAACCTTGATGATGCGATCGGCAATTGCTTCTTGAATGCCGCGATCTAAATCACTGGTAAATCCCACACAAGAACAATTGATTTCACCTAAAACGTACTGATCGTTGCCATTTTCGTCCCAATCGAGCATGAAATCAGCCGTCCAAATTAATGGTTCTTCATAGCCGCCTAATTTGCCCATCACTGTTGGCAGTTTGGCAAGGAACAGATCGACGAGACTTTGCCATTTAGAAGGCTCGTCATAGGTGTATTTTGCACCAGAAAATAGCGTAGCAGAGAAGGCATCAGCGGAATCGTGCGGCTTTTTATGTACCACAAAAATTGGTCGATCGCCAACCATTAGAATCCGAATTTCACCTTCTTTAATCCGGGGCATGAAGCGCATATCAACTAACATCCCATTGTCACCCGCAATGTACTGGGTGCAGAATTCCATGAATTCGCCTAATTCGCGATATTCTACATGGTTGTCAACCGCTTCAGTGCATTTAATTTTGGTATCGAGGGGCAAAGGTTTACCTGTTTCGTAAGGACGTTCGTCAACTACTTCAACGCGCCAGATTCCTTCACCCGTAGAACCCCGGTTTTGTTTTAACACGCGCTGGGTAATTGAAACCGTGGTGGGGAAGTTTTCTTTTAACGCTTCAACCGTGTAATAAGCTAAAGTGTCTTCCGGTACTAATCCCGTATCGGTGATTTTGCACAGGGCATCTTTTGCTCCATAATTCAACATGGCATTGGGATGCGGCATTCCCAGCACGCCCACTGCACTTAAAGCGCGTAACAGGTCAAAATAAGTTGACTCTCCACCTGGGATATTACCTGGATTGATGCGGCTGACATAGGCATCTGCATTGTCGCTCACATATTTAAAAATTTGATACTTTTTGTCATCCGAATAAAAGATGACTTCAGCATTCCAGCCTTTGGCTTTCAAAGCATTAACCATTGGCATCGTGTCTTTACGGTGTCCGTCAGCACCTTTATCGGAACCACCTTGAACTTCAAAAAAAACGATATTCTTTTTCATGATACTTTGCTGCTGGGTAGTTGTTCGCTACAGTTTCGATCGTGCAAAAATGCACTAACTTCATTTAAATTTTTAATTAATTGAGATTTTGTATAAACTTTTGCTATTTAATCTTTTTTTACTTTTCAACATTTCTTTAGATTCGCTGTAAAGATTGCCTGCACTAGGTTTGCATTTTTTGGGCGTCAAAAATTTCATCTAATCTTTGAGTTTTCTTTAGCTTTGCATCGGGCAATAAAAATCCCAAACCTTAATTATGTTTAGTATTTTTACAAACTATTGCATAATGCTGAGGGTCGTTCATAATCTGTAAAAAGCTGCCAACATCGGAAAGATCGTAACTCAAGCATAAACTTTACATAAACTATTCTGGTTTGAGTTATAATAAATCGTTGGAAAGCAGAATTTTTTTTTGATGAAATTACCAGCTACTTCCAGTTACATTTATTTGCACGGATTTGCTTCGAGTCCCGATTCGGCTAAAGCAAAATATCTGCGCGATCGCTTCGGTTCCCTGGAAATTGACCTCAAAACCCCCGATCTCAATCAAAATGATTTTTCCCATCTCACCCTCACCCGACAATTAAAACAAATAGAAACAGAATTTTTTTCACTCCAAATTTCTTCACCTACCCTAAATAATGAGGTGCCAAGGGAAACAAAAGAAGTAACAGTAATTGGATCGAGTTTTGGCGGGCTGACAGCAGCTTGGCTGGCCCAGCGACAATTATCAGTAAACAAAATAGTTTTGTTAGCACCGGCTTTTCAATTTCTCGCTCACTGGCTGCCGCTGTTGGGACAGCAACAATTAGAAAAATGGCAAGCCGAGGGATATTTACCCATTTACCACTACGGCGAAGAGCGCTATGTGCCGTTGAGTTACCGCTTTATAGCAGAAATGGCTCAATATCCCGAAGAAAAATTAATGCGATCGCTCCCTACCTTAATCCTTCACGGCAAGTATGATACAATAATACCGGTTCAAGCTAGCAGAAGTTTTGCCGCCAATCGCCCTTGGGTACAATTAATAGAATTAGAAGACGATCATTCCTTGGGAAATGTCTTAACAGAAGTTTGGGAGGCGATTCAAAAATTTTGCCAGTTTAAAAATTAAAATTTGATTAATTGCTGAGTTTCAGGAAAAGCGAATGTTGCAACAAGATCGATCGACCCGTACTTTAGCTGTTGACATCGGCGGTAGCGGTATTAAAGTGATGGTTTTAAATGATGCAGGTGAACCCCAAACTGAAAGAAACCGCTTAGAAACTCCTCAACCGGCCAAACCAGAACCAGTGCTAGAAGCGATCGCATCCTTAGCAGGAACCCAGGGAGAATTCGATCGAGTGTCCGTCGGTTTTCCCGGTGTAGTGCGTCGGGGCGTTATCAAAACTGCAGTGAATTTAGACCCATCTTGGATCGATTTTGACTTAGAAACTACCCTCAAAGATCGTTTGGGAAAACCCGTGCGAGTTGCTAACGATGCTGACCTTCAAGGATTGGGTGCGATTGCGGGAACGGGGGTTGAATTAGTAGTTACTCTCGGTACGGGTTTCGGTTCTGCATTATTTGTCGATGGGATTTTGGTGCCAAATTTAGAATTAGGACATCACCCATTTCGCAAAGGGGAAACTTACGAACAGCAATTGGGACGTTTTGCTTTAGATACGGTAGGTCCAAAAAGGTGGAACCGCCGTCTTGAAAAAGCCCTTGTCTTGCTGCAAAATCTGTTTAATTGTGATTACCTGTACATCGGCGGTGGCAATACTAAAAAAATTACTTTTGAGTTACCGCCGAAGGTAAAAGTAGTTCCCAATGTTAGCGGTTTGTTAGGGGGAATCGCTTTGTGGCGCGATTGAAATAAACTTGTCGCGAAAATTGCGACTGGGCGCATTCAGCCATCACCTGTATGGGGTTTCGATCGCGATCGACAGAAACTGAATCCCATCTACTCTCCTGCTTTCGAGAGAGTCGATCGTCGATCGTTGATAGACTGTAAAATCAAAAATCTTCAATAATACCATGCTGCCATTTATCAGAAAAGACTTAGCCGAACTTACCGCCTACACTCCCCATCCGGGCGGCGCATCAGGAGAACCGGCACAGTCAGAAACCATCCTCGATCGTCTCGATACTAACGAATGTCCCTACGATTTACCAGCAGAATTAAAACAAAAATTAGCTTGGAATTACCAACAGCTAATTGAAACCAACCGCTATCCCGACGGAGGCCATGCAGCCCTCAAAGCAGCAATTGCCCAATACGCCAACGAATCCCTCAATCTCCCCCCCCTTGTAGGGGCGGTTCCCCCGTACCCGCCCCTACAAGGAGGGGGGATTACAGAGCCAAAAAACACCATTACAGCGGACAATATTTCTGTCGGGAACGGTTCAGACGAATTAATTCGATCGCTCTTAATTGCTACTTGCTTGGGCGGTCAAGGATCTATTTTTGTGGCAAATCCCACCTTTTCCATGTATGCAATTATCGCCCAAACATTGGGAATTCCGGTTGTCAGTTCAGGGCGAAAAGAGGAGAATTTTGAAATAGATATCGAGGCAGCCGGTAGGGCGATAGACTCAACACAAAATCCACCCGTGCGCGCCGTATTTGTCGTCCATCCCAATTCTCCCACAGCCAACGCTTTAACAGCAAATGAAATAGCATGGTTGTCAACTTTACCGTCAGAAATATTAGTAGTAATTGATGAAGCCTATTTTGAATTCAGCCAAAATACCCTAGCAGACAAACTCCACCAACATCCGAATTGGATAATTTTGCGAACATTTTCCAAAGCATTTCGCTTAGCATCAATGAGAGTCGGATATGCGATCGCCCATCCCGAATTTACAGCAACCTTAGAAAAAATTCGCCTGCCTTACAACCTGCCGACTTTTTCTCAAATTGCAGCCGAATTTGCCATAGCCCAGCGACAGCTATTGCTAGCAACAATTCCCCAAACTCTAGCAGAAAGAGCGAAATTAATTGCAGCATTAACCTCACTTAAAAAATTGCAAATTTGGTCGAGTGCGGCTAACTTTATTTACCTGCGAGTTAAAGCCAGCGACAACCAATCTGCAGAACAAGAACACCAACAAATCATGCAGCAATTAAAAGCCCGAGGAACTTTAATTCGACATACCGGAGGAGGTTTGCGAATTACCGTTGGCAGTCCGGAGGAAAATCAGCGCACGGTCGATCGAATCTCTACGATTTTGACTTGACACAACCCCCAATAAATGGTAAAAAATCAACCAAAGCGATCGGATGTTGTAGGTTGGGTTGAGCGGCAGCGAAACCCAACAAGCAATTCATAAATAATGTTGGGTTTTGTGGCTCAACCCAACCTACTATTTCCCAGGCGCGCCGCCCGAATAGTTTGCGGAAATACACCCACTAACATCGCCCAAGCGCGATCGGGAATTTGTGCTACAGTTTCCGCATCAAAATATTGTTCAAACTGATTTAACAACATTTGCGATCGCTCTAATGCAGCAGGCTTTGCCGTTAACTGTTCCATTAGCCGCACCCAATGCCGCCGAATCGCGTAAGCTTTCTGCCTCTCTTCAGGAGATTGAGGGTAGACAACATGAAAATCGCCCACAGGAATTATCTCCTGACAGTCAACATCAAAAGTACCGCCAGCAGCAGCCCCCGGCCCGGCAAACTCTGCGTGAAAACGCTTAATTAAAATCAAACCGTTCCGGCGACGGCTATCTACCACCAGCAGTTTGCCACTGTTGATTGCTGCGAGAATGTCAGAGGTGTGAGTGCGTTCAGTCAAATCTGTACCAAAATTCTGATGCCATAAGTCCGCACAAGCAAATCGGTCATTGCGGACAATGCTAGAGTTAAAATCGGAGTTGGATGAATTACCAAATCTCCGATCGTCCAGCGACCGAGCGAGCTGATTCATTTAAACTTATAAGTAATACTGTCACAAGGTGGTAGCTTGAGCCCAATTTAATCTCAAATGCAGGTAGAACGAGCCGCTGACACCCTGAAAGCGGATCTCCCGACGCTTTTTGAAAAAGACATCTCTTATAATATCTACACAAAAGGGATTTATTTTCAAGATCCTGTTAACAAATTTAAAGGAAAAATTAACTACCGCATTATCTTTTGGACGTTGCGGTTTCACGGTCAGCTATTTTTCAGCGAGATTTACTTCGACCTGCACGAAGTGAATCAAACGGCCTCAGATACTATTGTGGCAACTTGGACGGTTCGAGGAACTTTGCGCGTACCCTGGAGGGCTCGGATCTTTTTCAACGGCTATTCCACATACAAGCTGGATGGGAACGGTTTAATTTACGAACATATTGATACTTGGGACAGAGTTCCTGGAGAAATTTTAAAGCAGTTTTTCCGCCCTGGGAAAGATACAGAATTTTAGATTTTGGATTTTAGATTTTTGATTGGTGATTTGTGAAAGGAAGAAGGAAGAGGGAAGAAGTAAGAAAATCAACTGTCAACTGTCAACTGTGAACTCTCAACTCTTAACTCTCAATTCTCAACTCTCAACTGACAAAGGACTGTTAAAATAACTGAATATCTTGACAAACAGCCTCCTCTATGCAAAAGCTTCCCTACTCAACCCGCCGCTTTAACCCTCAAGATACCTATCCTTGCCCGGTATGCCGTACCGGTCAAATTTCCACCCTACCCCTGATGGACGCCCTGGCGTGCAACTTTTGCCAGCACATTTTCACCGCCAGCGAAGAAAGGCAAATGCTGAAAATGGCCGATCGATCGCCGCCCGTAACTTGGCACTGGAACGGCAAGCGCTGGATCGGAGCTCACCTCGAAGGGGTAGAATTCGGCTGGCCATACCTTGCGGCCGCCCTCGGTTTGATTTTTCTCCCCCCCACACTGCTGGGACTGGCATCATACTATTTTCCCCCAGTACCCGGAAGTCGCTTATCTTGGTTGCCCGCAGCTTGGACTGGTTTAACCTTTTTGTCCCATTTGGGAATCGTGCTGTGGTTGGTAGTGGAATTTTATCAATTCCCCGTGGCAACATACTTCAGGGCTTGGGGGCGCAGGATTTCCAGGCGCTGAGAAAGAGTCCAGCAGAGAATCGCCAGCAGGTATAGATGCAGGGTGCGCAGTGCAAGCCGCACTCTCAAAATTAAAACCGATCGCAAAAGTCAAGTCCAAATCGACACATCGGGAGCTATAATCGTTAGCTATTCTTAAACAGTACAGATCCAGACGCATTGCGATTTGTGAGGAGAGGCATGAACATACTTGGAATCTCGGCGTACTATCACGACAGCGCCGCAGCATTAGTTCGCGACGGAGAAATTATTGCCGCAGCGCAGGAAGAAAGATTTTCCCGCAAAAAGCACGATGCCAGATTTCCCAAAAATGCGATCGCGTATTGTCTGAAAGAAGCGCAACTCGAGCTGCGGGAACTCGATAAAATCGTTTTTTACGACAAACCTTTAGTCAAATTCGAGCGCCTTCTCGAAACCTATTTAGCCTACGCGCCCAACGGTTTTCGCTCTTTTCTCGCCGCCATGCCGATATGGCTGAAAGAAAAGCTTTACCTCAAAACCATGCTCAAAAGAGAGCTCGCAGAAATGGCAAACTGTAAAACTAATAAATTGCCATCTCTGCTGTTTACCGAACACCACCAATCCCACGCGGCCTCAGCTTTTTTTCCCAGCCCGTTTCAAAAAGCTGCTGTTTTGTGCCTCGATGGTGTGGGCGAATGGGCGACAACTTCAGTTTGGTTGGGCGACGGTAACGAACTTACTGCCCAGTGGGAAATTGATTTTCCCCACTCTTTAGGTTTGCTTTATTCAGCTTTCACCTATTACACCGGCTTCAAAGTTAATTCTGGCGAATACAAATTGATGGGCTTAGCACCCTACGGCGAACCCAAGTATGTAGATAAAATTCTCAATTATTTAATCGACCTCAAAGATGATGGAACTTTTCGGTTGAACATGGATTATTTCAACTACACTGTTGGCTTAACCATGACCAATCAAAAATTTGACGAACTGTTTGCCGGGCCTCCGCGCCAAGCTGAAGGGAAATTGACTCAGCGGGAAATGGATATTGCTGCTTCAATTCAAGTCGTTACTGAAGAAGTTGTATTGCGGCTTTGCAGGACTATTAAAAAAGAATTGAATGCCGATTATCTGTGCCTCGCGGGCGGAGTGGCGCTCAATTGCGTTGCTAACGGTAAAATCGTGCAGGAAGGTATTTTCAAAGATATTTGGATTCAGCCGGCGGCGGGAGATGCCGGGGGTGCTTTGGGCGCTGCTTTGGCGATTTGGTATCAGTATTGCGAGCAAAGTCGGACTGTTTTGGAGAGGACTGAAGTCCTTACTACGAACGAAGAGAGGACTGAAGTCCTGACTGCGAACCAAATTACTAACAAAACTCCGAACCCAACTACGAACCAAATGGTGGAAGAGAGGACTGAAGTCCTCACTACGAACCAAATTGTTTCTCGTTTAACTTGTAACGATCGAATGCGCGGTTCTTATTTGGGACCGAAGTTTGCTGATGCGGAAATTATCGAATATTTGGATGCGATAAAAGCTAGCTATCATCGATTGGATGATGCCGAATTAATGCCGCGTTTGGCAGAAATTTTGGAACAGGGAAATGTAGTCGGATGGTTTCAAGGGCGGATGGAATTCGGGCCGCGGGCTTTGGGCGGTCGATCGATTATTGGCGACCCCCGCAATACTAAAATGCAGTCGGTAATGAACCTGAAAATTAAATATCGGGAATCATTTCGACCTTTCGCACCGTCAGTATTGGCGGAACGAGTTGCGGATTATTTTGAACTCGATCGCTCCAGTCCTTATATGCTGTTAGTAGCTCCTGTGAAAAGCAGCCTCCGCATTCCGATGACGGAGGAACAAGAACAGTTATTCGGCATCGAAAAACTCAACGTGCCGCGATCGGAAATTCCGGCAATCACCCACGTCGATTATTCGGCCCGCGTCCAAACTGTTCACAAAGAAACCAATCCGAGGTATTACGATTTAATCAGTCATTTTGAAGAGCGATCGGGCTGTTCGGTGTTAGTAAATACTTCTTTTAACGTGCGAGGCGAGCCGATCGTTTGCACTCCTGAAGATGCTTACCGCTGTTTCATGCGCACTGAAATGGATTATCTGGTTGTCGAGAACTTCTTGATGGCCAAAACCGAGCAAATTCCCTGGAAACAAGACGATTCTTGGAAAAACGAATTTGAATTGGATTAGAAAGTTGACATTTGACAGTTGACATTTGACAGTTGACAGTTGAGGGTTGTTCTTCTTCTTTCTTCCTTCTTTCTTCCTTCTTCCTTCCTTCTTTCTTTCTTTCTTTCTTCTTTTTTCCTTCTTCCTTCCCTCTTCCTTCCTTCTTCCCTCTTCCCTCTTCCTTCTTCCTTCTTCCTTCTTCCTTCCCCATGACACACGAAATTAAAAAACTCGATAACAAAGGTCTGCGCGATTTCGGACTGCTAATCGGTGGCTTAATGGCCCTGCTTTTCGGTATAGTAGTACCTTTACTCCGCAGGCATTCTCTACCTTGGTGGCCCTGGGCGATTTGTGCGGTGCTAGTCGTGCTAGCATTAGTTGCGCCGAAAGCCTTGAATCCCATCTATCACGCTTGGATGAAGTTTGGAATTCTCCTCAACAAAATCGAAACGCCGATTATTTTGGGGATAGTTTTTTACCTGATAGTTTGGCCGATGGGAATTATCAAAAACCTGTTCGGCGAAGATGCTATGCGACGCAAACTCAATCCGAAAATGGATACTTATCGCGTCCCTAGCAAACCGAGAACAAAAGTTAGTATGGAGCGTCCTTTTTAAAGTGTTTGAAGCAACTTTAGACTTTCTCAAAGATTTGTGGGCGTTTATGAAAGAACGCCAAAAGTATTGGCTGCTGCCATTAATTATTACTTTAGTCTTTTTGGGAGCTTTGATTGTCATCAGTCAGGGTTCTGTGATTGCTCCGTTTATTTACACGCTGTTTTGAAAGAATGAGCAAGTTGAAGAATTTGGGTGTCAATTTTGCTTTGACACTCGGCGGTTTGTTAATGGGGGTGATAATTGGTGAAATTGGATTGCGGGTAGCGGGAATTGAAGGCTATCAAAAAATCGGAGATTTTGTAGAATCTGCACCGACTAATTTCCACACTTCCGATCGCGATTTGGGATGGAAACTCAAACCGAATGCGTCGGGGGAGTGGAAAGGTGAAGGTGCGAGTTTTGTGCGGGTGAATAGCGAGGGTTTGCGCGATCGAGAACATTCTAAAGCTAAGCCTCCAAATACCCTGCGAGTTGCTGTTTTAGGCGATTCTTTTACCGAAGCAATTCACGTTCCTATAGAACAAACTTTTTGGTCGAAATTAGAACGGAAATTGGGTAATTGCAAGACAGTAAAAGGGCAAAAAAATGTTGAGGTAATAAATTTTGGCGTGCAGGGTTACAGCACGGCCCAAGCATTAGTTATGCTGCGCAAAAAGGTGTGGGATTACAATCCCGATATTGTAGTCCTTGCCTTTTTTACGGGCAACGATATTATCAACAATTCCCGAAAATTAGAATACGACCTTTACCGACCCTTTTTTGATTACAATGAAAGCGGCAAGTTGGTTAAAGATACTTCTTTTCGGAAGTTAAAGCCTGTCGATCGCAATCGCATGGCTGTGTCGTTTGTGGACAAAATGCCGGGGTGGCTGGTTAATAATTCGCGAATTTTGCAGGTAATAAAAAAGGCGAATTTAGACATGAAAATTCGCCATTTATCGAAGGATTTTACGAATTTGAGTACCAAGAATCTCAAGCCGCCGGAAAATGCTGTTTGGGAAGATGCGTGGAAGGTAACAGAAGGTTTAATCGTGGAAATTCGCAACGAAGTCGTGCGGAAAAATTCAGATTTCTTGCTGGTAGTTATCGGCGATCCGATTCAAGTCGATCGAGATCCGGCGAAGCGACAAAATTTAATGCAGGAAAATAACATTCAGGATTTGTATTATGCTGACAGGAGACTGGAACAATTGGGCGCCCGCGAAGGTTTTCGCGTGTTAACTTTAGCCGAACAGTTTAAAGGTTATACTTAAAAATATCAAGTTTGCGTCCACGGTTTCGATAATTCCGTACCCTGCGGCGGCCACTGGAATGAAATCGGACACCGTTTGGCCAGCATCTTAATCAACCAAAATTTGTGCCAAGAATTGAAATTAAAGCAGTCTCAATTCCCCAAGCGTCAATCGTAGTCTGTTTAATTTTATGAAAGATGCAACGCTATTAAAAAAAGCCAAAAATCTGTCGGTTTTAATCGCTATTAACTTAGCGATCGCATTTGTTTGTCTGGAAGCTATATCGCTAGCGTTTTATTTTGTCAAACAAAAGCAGTTGTTTTATACGCGAGGTAAAACTCAGGAAAAAATAGTAGAAGAAATCGATCGGGCTGGAATTCGATTGGATGAATCTATAGTCGAAAGATTGCATCCATTTTTTGGCTACGTGCTCAAACAAGGTGCTTTTACCAATGAAAGGTTAAAGTTAAAAGTTAACCGGCACGGCTTTTTTTCGCTATACGAATATCCGTTTGTAAAAACAAACAAAAATCAATTCATTATCGGAGTATTCGGCGGTTCGGTGGCTAACAACTTTGTCGTAGATGAATACGTCACTCAAAGATTGTCGAAAAAAATCAAGAGTTATCCCGAATTTTCAAATCGAGAAATTGTAGTTTTAAATTTCGGAAACGGTGGCTACAAACAACCGCAACAACTATTGATTTTAAATTACTTTTTGGCTTTAGGTCAAGAATTAGATTTGGTCATAAATCTCGACGGTTTTAACGAAGTAGCCCTGTCAAATTTAAACAACAAATCCCAACTCGATATCGGAATGCCCAGCGTACAACACCTACAGCCGCTGACGGGTTTAGCTAGTAACAACTTGTCGCTGGAATTGATGGGGTCGATCGTCCGAATTAGCGAAACTAAAAAACAATTAAAAGCAGCCGTTGACAAATTGCAAACTTGTCAGTTAGCTTTGTGCCACGCAGTCACATCGTTACAAGTAAGACAGTTAGTCAGCAGTTACCAGCAAGCAGTTATCAAGTACGACAATCAATTTAAAAACTCAGATTCAGCAGCAGCAAATAACGGTATAATTTACATTCCTAAGACAGATTCCGTGTTAGCAGATGCCGCTGCTTTTGACAAAATGGCCTCAATGTGGTACGAATCATCGGTAGCGATGAATCAAATTTTAGCAAGTAGAAAGATTGCCTATTTTCACTTCATCCAGCCCAATCAGTATTATCCCACCAAGCGAGTGTTTACTGCCAAGGAACAGGAGATTGCTATCAGCAAAGACAGCCCTTATATCGAAGGAGTCAAAAAAGGCTATCCGGTATTGCTGTCCAAAGTAGGCGACTTGCAAAAAGCTGGAGTTAATATCTTTAGCGGAGTGAATATTTTGGACAACACCAAAGAAACAGTTTACAAAGATGCCTGCTGTCACTATAATTCTGTAGGTGATGAAATCCTGGCAAATTACGTGTCAAGTTCCATTGTTCAAACCCTAAGAAAATCTAAATAGGTTTTAGGTTTTAGGTTTTAGGTTTTAGGTTTTAGGTTTTAGGTTGTTTCTAAGATCTAGCACCTCACACCTATCACCAAGCATCTACTATCTAACACCTCACACTTACCACCGCACACCTCATACCTACTTTATGAAAGATTTTAAATTCCTCAAAAACAGTTCGGAAATCATCAAAATTGGTTTAATTAACTTAGTGTTGTTGCTAGTTTTTGTAGAACTCGGTTCTTTGGCATGGTACTTTGTCAA
>JBOFTL010000569.1:0-5004 GCA_051652045.1 Microcoleus sp.
GAGTTTTTTCAGCGGTGATTCGCCAGCTTCTTCTAGAGGTTGTCTTCGCTTTGTCATAATACCGGGTACGATCGCCCACAAAGCGATCGTTTTCTAATCTTCATTTTCCTTCCCAGCGATCGGTCCGAAATCATCGGGAATTTCCAGGGCTGATTCAATTTGTAGCAATCGCATTATAGTTTTCCACTGCCGAGGAGTTGGTTTTGCTTCTGTTTCGCCGGAAATCCACCGCTGATAAGTTCGCAAGGGGATACCGCACTGCACTGCAAATTCCGCCTGAGAAAGCTGCGTCCGCTCAATTCTCAGCGTCTCTATTGGGGAAGCACTATCTTGGGGTCTTCTGTCTTTTTTCATAATAATTTGGCGCGTCATATTGACATAAAATGTGGCGCGTCATAATGGCGTTAAAGTAACTAAGACAGGACAAACCACTAAAAGCTAGTTAGGGGTTAATTTGTCCTGCCTTTCTAGTGTCTCATTTTGCCCGCAATCTATGACAGAACTAGAATGAATTACAAACAACAACTTTACCCGTGGGTGATTTACCGCCACCTGCCCAACTTGCAATGCTTGACAGTTGCGCGTTTTCGCCGCCGAAATGACGCAGAGGAACACTTGCGGATTATCAAAAGATTGCTGCCGGAAGTGGAGTTTGCGATCGCATTTGAGGTGAATTCGCAGCACCTAACAAATTGCGCAAGATAGTATAAGAGCGATCGAACTTTGGGAAAAAAGGGCGATCGCTCATTGCAGCATAATTATGGATAACTCAGTTACAGGAACAACCGTACTAAACTTGCTATAATTTATTGATAATCCCACAAACTAGGAGATTAAGATGCAAGTCAAAGATATGACAGTTGAGCAACTGCGGGACTTGATTCGACATACTGTTGAACAGTGTTTAGAAGAATATTTGGGCGATCCTGATGCAGGTTTAGAAGTTAAGGAAGAAGTCAAGCAGAAATTGTTAGAGTCAATGAAGCGCAAGCAAGCCGGAGAAAATAGCATCGAATCTGGGGAAGTTTATCAAAAAATCGGCATGAAATCGTAATGAGCTATTCGGTTGAGTTTACAGCAGAAGCTCTGGTTAACCAAGAAAGACTGACTCAGGCGGTGCAGGAGCGTATAGGCAATAAAATCAATTGGTTAGCTGAAAATTTTGAACAAATTACTCCTATGCCGTTGTCGGCTAATCTGGCTGGTTTCTTTAAGTTAAGAGTGGGTGATTATCGGGTGATTTATTCTTTTGATACTGTAGAAATAATTGACGCTTGGCGCGAACAATACAACGATCGAAAACCGAAAAAAAATATGACGAGGGTGAAGTAATTTTGTGTTAGGGGTAAGGCAAACCCTACCCCTATCAAAAAAGAAATTAGCTATAAAGGTAGGTACTGAACGCGGTTAACTAAATCTTCAGGTTCGCTCACCTTAGCAATAATTTCCAAGTCACGAATGCAATCACCAAAAGTTACATTCTGTTGATGGGCATAGATGACACCAGCAAAATTTACTTCTTCTTGCTGCCGACTGTTAGCTATGGCTAAAAAATCTGCATCTTGTGTAAAAACAACACGCTGAAGATCTGTTGCGCGATCGAGTATAATCGGGTCTGGCGTGTTTTGATGGTTATCTTCTTGAGCTCTCAAAACATCTACATCTCTTTGTCTCAATCCATTTGCAATCGGTAGAGGCACATTCTCATCCATGTACAAAGCTACACTCATTTAATTAGTCCTTGGGCGCGAAGTTTTTTAGCCAAAGGAGATTCACCAGCTTCTAATCGCAACTTTTCGGCATACTCGAATCGGCGCTGCATATCTGCATCAATCTCTTGTTTGCGATCGAAGTAGTAAGCTAAAGCAGAGTAAATTTTACTCAAAGTTAGGTGAGGATAGCTTTCCAGTAATTCTTCAGGATTCAAACCGTAAGCTTTTACTGAAGTAATTAATTCAACTACTTTCATCGTAGTCCCCTGGATGATAGGAACATTCTTCTCATCTAATTCTATGTATTTATATTCGGTTGCAGTTACTGGCATAGTTTACCTCGTTAATTGAGCTAATTTAATTATATCGATCGCCCTAGTTGCCGAGCAGTTTCAATCCACTCCTGCATGATAATCTCTAAATTTTCCAGTGCTTCTCGATAAGTCTCCCCATCTGCCATACATCCAGGCAATTCAGGGACTTCGGCAATAAATGCCAGATCTTCCTCACTCCAGTAAATGATTACTTCGTACTTCATTATCCTAAGCTAATTAAGTATCAACTGATTGATCTGCTGCTCTAATTAAAACCTCATCCATCCAATTGTTGATATTTTTGCTCGCTTTTTTGTTAGCAATAAATATTTTTCGGTGATGTTCGGGATTTTATTTACTTTTTTAATATAAAATTCAACAACATATCATTTGATGATATCCTCGTCAAGATGGTGAGGTAGTTTCGTGCCAACGCTACTTGAGACTTGAAGAAACACGGCTTTCTTCGAGAATCCTCTCCAAAGTCCGATTAGCTGGGAAACAGAGGAGCAAGCGCTATACAGGCAAACATGAGGTTAATCTATGCTAAGATAAATGGTTACTCCTTCAAAGGTTAACAAAAAATATTATGGCAACTGCACCCAGAATAGAATCTCACAATTTAAGCATAGCCGATCTCTTTAAAGAGTTTTATGCAGTACCTGACTTTCAGCGAGAATATGTATGGGCAGATGAAAATGTTGAGAAATTACTGGTAGATATTATTGATGAATTATATGATAATGACGAACCACTAGAGGATAGCGAATACTTTTTAGGCTCTCTTGTTGTCTATCCAGATAACGGAACTTTTCAATTAATTGATGGTCAGCAAAGGCTAACAACAATATATTTGCTTTTCTGTGCCATTCGAGACTTTGTGGTGGAATCAGGAAAGGCATCAAAAGCAATAGAAGGTTTAATAGCAGGAGTCGATCAAGATATTAAAACAGGTCAAGATATAGATAGATATCGACTGACTCTTCAATATGGAGATGGCGCTCAAGTTTTAACAAATATTGCTGATAGTAAAAGCGATATTTCAAAAGTTGATAAAACAGCCTCTGAATCAGCTACTAAGCTGGTCGATGCTTATGAAACAATTAAGGAATTTTTGTTATCCCGCTTTGGAGATAGTGTCGAAAAAAGACTACAGTTTTCTGGTGTTTTTACCAGTCGAGTTAAATTAATTAGAATTGGGACATTGAACTTAAAAAGTGCTCTTAAAGTTTTTGAGACAATCAACCATCGCGGAGTAGGCTTAAACTCTATGGATTTACTTAAAAATTACTTATTTATCAATACCTCTAAACAAGGAAGTAAAGATTTAAAATCTCATTGGAAAGAGTTAAAAAAACGATGGGATAAAATGATTAATATTATTCATGATTGCAAGGAAGATCCTATGCGATTCTTGCGTTATTATATTATGTCTCACTATCAAGTTAATTTGCAAAATAACTTTCCAGAAGAAGCTATATATGATTGGTTTACTAACGAAGGTAGCAAATATAAAATCGATAAATATCCTTTGAAGTTCGTGGATACTTTGATCAAAGCAAGTGAAGACTTCAGTAACTTTACTAGATGTAAAAATGTTGATGGTTCTGACAATCAATCCTTGAAGAATATTAAAAAGCTACAAGGAAGATATAGCCAACACTTCATCTTACTTCTTGCAGCAAGAGAAATGCCAAAAGATTTATTCATAGAATTATGCTGTCACATTGAAAATCTTTTATTTACTTACACTATTACTCGTTCGACTCGTAAGGACATCAATATGATTCGTGATTTTTCCCAGTGGAGTCAAGACCTACTGGAAGTAAAAAAACGAGAACATTTTGAAGCTTTTATTGAATTGTATTTTAAGGAAAAATTGGCATCTTTATCTAATGAGTTTAATTCTGCTTTCCGTGAATTAACAGAATCTAAAATAGCTACATATCGTATTCGCTATGTACTAGCTAAAATAACTCAATTTGTCGATAACCAAGCTTACAGTAATGCTAGCCAATTAGATCGATACTTAGATAAATCGATAACTATTGAACACATATTACCTAAATCAGGCAAGCCTGAGTCGGGTACTAAATTTGATAAACCAAATGAGTATAGTTCTTATGTTGAAAAACTTGGTAACTTAGTTCTTTTAGAGAAGACAATCAATAGTTCTCTCTCTGACTCGATGTATGATGCTAAGAAAAGCGGTTATAAGCAATCACAGCTTTTGCTGACTCGTTCGATTGTTGAAAAGCCTGCTGTGGGGAATAACACGCAATTAAACCGCACTGTAAATCACCTTAGTCTCGATCAGTTTGATGTTTGGGATTCCAAAGCCATAGACAAACGTCAAGAAATGCTAGTTAACTTAGCTAGGCTAGTATGGGGGTTTGAAACATTAAATAAGTAGTTTATCAAGAATGTAGAGGCAGGCCCAAAAGCCTGCCCCAAACTATCCTATTCTACCCCCTCAATCCGATCTTCCACCTCCTGATACAACTCGCGCAAACGATCGAGATTACTCTGCGAAGTCTCCCAATAACCCCGGCCGTTAACCTCCAACAAAGTGCTCACCATCTTGCGGAAAGAATGAGGATTCAAATTCAACAAACGTTTCTGCATTTCTGCATCTTTGATAAACGTTTCATTCACATCCTCATACACCCAATTGTCCACAGCGCCCGCAGTCGCACTCCATCCCATCGTATTTACCAAACGCTTGGAAAGTTCCCGCACACCCTCGTATCCGTGCGATAACATCCCCTCGTACCACTTGGGATTTAGCATCTTTGTCCGCGCATCCAAACGCACGGTTTCTGATAGCGTCCGCACCTGCGCTTGCGCCGTCGTACTATCAGCAATAAATGATGCTGGCTGCTTTCCATCGCCCCGCAAACTGCCGATTAATTTAGTCGGATCGGAATCGAAATAGTGGGAAACATCCGTCAGCGAAATCTCCGCCGAATCCAAATTCT
>JBOFTL010000570.1:0-4935 GCA_051652045.1 Microcoleus sp.
TGTTGCTTTTAGGCATCGGAGTTTCTCTAACTGGGAGTGTTGTAGGGGGAGCGATCGGATTAGCAACTGCGTGGGGTTTAGTTCTATTTGGCTGGGACTTTCGCAATGGTAGATTAATTTTAAATAATTCTTCGCCTCAGAAAGAGGAAGAAGATTTATTAGGTGCTGATACTGAACCTGCAAACAGCAAAAATCCATTGTACCCGCGCTGGGATGCAACAACTTTAAGCAAGTTGGTTTTACTGGCTTTACCTCTGGGTTTTGTGATGATGTTGATTTCGCTGAATACTAACATTCCTCGATACTTTATCGAACGGTATTTAGGCGAAAGAGAACTGGGGATTTTCGCTGCAATATCTTACCT
Organism: Microcoleus sp.; assembly: GCA_051652045.1. Classification (GTDB taxonomy): domain Bacteria; phylum Cyanobacteriota; class Cyanobacteriia; order Cyanobacteriales; family Microcoleaceae; genus Microcoleus. The sequence continues at coordinate 365 of JBOFTL010000570.1, forward strand.
AATGGTAGCCGGACAAATGGTGGTGAGCGCACTAGCAGAATCGGCTAGTCCGCGACTGGCAAAATATTATGCGGCGGGAAATAGCACTGCTTTTCGCACGCTTTTGCTCAAGCTAGTGGGGGTGGGCTTGATGTTAGGTGCGATGGGTGTTTTTGTAGCTGTTGTTGCCGGCAGACCGATCTTAACTTTACTTTATAAACCGGAATATGCGGAGCGATCGGATTTGTTTGCATGGCTGATGGTAGCTGCGGGTATGGGTTACGTTTCTTCCTTCTTGGGTTACGGGATGACAGCGGCTAGATACTTTCAGGTGCAAATGCCTTTGTTTGTTTTGGTAACGGGGAGTTCGGCGATCGCTTGTTTCTGGTTAATTCCAACACAGGGAGTGCGAGGGGCGGCGATCGCACTGATAATTGGGGCGATCGTTCAAGCAGTTTTTAGTTTGGGAGTTATTGTTCATGCATTATACCAACTCAACAGATATCAAGGAACAAAATCAAATATTGAGTAAGCAGCGTCCCATTCGGATTCTTCATGTCGTCGGCGGCATGAATCGGGGCGGATTGGAAACTTGGCTGATGCACGTTTTGCGAAATATCGATCGCGATCGCTTTCAAATGGACTTTTTAGTTCACACTGAAAAACCCTGTCCTTACGATGATGAAGTGCGCGATCTCGGTAGCAAAATTATCCCCTGTCTCGATCCCTCAAAACCTTGGTTGTACGCTCGCAACTTCAAAAGAATTTTGCGCGAATGCGGGCCCTATGATATAGTTCACAGCCACGTCCACCACTTTAGCGGTTACGTTTTGTGGCTGGCAAAACGAGCTGGAATACCTGTCCGCATTGCCCACAGTCATACCGATACTTTTGCAATTGATGTTCGAGCAAAATTATCCAGGCGCTTGTATCTAGCTTTAACCAAATGGTTGATCGATCGATATGCAACTATTGGCTTAGCAGCTAGCCGCCAAGTAGCAAGAGTATTGTTCAACACGGCTGGTACAACCGACCCGCGCTGGCAAATTCTTTACTGTGGAATTGACTTGAAACCATTCCGCGATTGTGTCGATCGTGCTGCTACACGTGCCAAATTTGGTATTCCTTCTGATGCCTTTGTCGTCGGTCACGTTGGCAGATTTGAGAAACCAAAAAACCATAAATTTTTGATAGATATTGCGACAGAAATTGCCAAAAGAGAACCTAACATGCACTTGCTGCTTGTAGGTGATGGTTCGTTGCGATCGGCGATCGAAAAAAAAGTAATTGAGAATGGCTTGGCTAACCGCGTTACCTTTGCAGGTCTTCAAGCTGACGTTCCTCGACTAATGTTAAGTGCTATGGATATGTTCTTGTTGCCGTCGCTTTACGAAGCGTTGGGTTTAGTATTAATTGAAGCACAAGCTGCCGGACTGCCTTGTGTCTTTTCAGATGTTATTCCTGATGAAGCTGATGCAGTCAAACATTTGGTGCGGCGAATTTCCTTGTCAAGGTCTGCATCTGAGTGGGCTGAAGCTGTTATATCTGCAAGAATTGGTGCCTCATGTATTACACAAGCTGAGGATCTAACTATTCTGGAAAACAGCTATTTTAATATTGCTAATAGTGTTGAAAATTTGACAAATATTTACGAAAATAAGCTGTTTTGCATTTAAACTAGGATTTTTGAACGCCAGACCCGCAAGCTGTACCTGGAATGCTCGATCGATTTAAATGCAAAACAGCTTACTGCGAACGTCTTCTGTTAATTTATGCTGCGACAAATAGTTATAGTGATACTTTTATCGGTTTTACTGGGGGGATCATCTCTCGTGACTTTGGGTAGTTCAGAGATACCTCTAGATCCTGCCATCCTAAAACTCCGCTATGTTATGGTTGGCGCAAGCATACTCATTCTTTTACTAATGTCTGGCTTCAATAAATTAAATTTCTCTAATAAATCTCTGCCAATTTTGTTGTTGTGGATTTTATTCAGTTTTGCCATAGTGACCTCTGGTATTGCCAATAATGATTCATCAGTTGTTAGGGATGGATTTTGGCTAATGCTTGGTGCTAATTTTATTTTCTTTTATGCCTTACCTAATTTGATGAAAGAACAGGCAAACCTACTGTTGGGACTGGCGCTTTTTTTAGGTAATGTTCCTTATCTAGTTACGTCTCTAGTATCGCACCCACTAACTACTTTACGGTATAAAGGTATATTTGCAAACCCGAATCAAATGGGATTAATCGGCGCAACAGTGGCTGCGGGAATATTGATCGTCTTGAGCGGTGCTTTGTCAGCTAAAAAATCTTCTAGTTATATTTGGGTAATTATTTTACTATTGCTGCTAAATTTTTACATAATTCTTTGTGCTAATTCCAGAACATCAATTCTTGCCTTTTGTGCCATGTTTGGATTATTTATTTATCAATCATTATCCAATCCAGAAATTCTGTATAAAATGGGAACAATATTTATAGCAATTTTTAGTGGCATGGTGGTAATAGGTACCGAACAAATTAACGTGGTATTAAAAGAGGTAGATGGAATTTTAGGCGATAAAGTTCAAGGAGGACTCAGCGGTAGAGATGATATTTGGAAACAGACATTAAACGATGCAAGTTGGCTAGGTTACGGTAGTGATTACTTTGAATTTAACTTTGGGATGGGAGGACACAATAGTATGATTGAGATCCTCGGGCAAAACGGCATTATCGCAGCTTATTTCTTGATATTTTTTGCGATCGCAAGCTTTTATTATGCTTATCGGTATTTCAAAAATTATGCGAAAGAAGATAGTTATGCAATTGCTCCATTAATTATTGCAGCTTGTTTTTGGATTTTATCCATGGGAGAAGGTATGTTTGGATCGCTAGGAACTGCAATGACACTTGCTTACATGATATCTATAGGTATTGTTATGGCAAAAAGATAAATACGCATAATTAAATAAAAAAGAATACCCGCTCGTTTTTTGTTTTAAAGATTGCGGATAATCGATAATTCATGGAGTTAAACTTATACTAACATAGTAAATATGAACATATTGAAACAAAATAAGCCATTCATTTTTTTAATAATTTGCCTTTTGTCATTTTTTTTTGTTTCTACTGTTTGGACTTTTAAACATGGTAAAATTTCTCATTTGTTTTCTTCATGCAGCGCAGCAGAAGTTGTTGCAGCATCCCAAGAAAATCGGAAGTTTTATATTCGTGCTGATGGTACTACTATGGTCGATGGTCAACCATTTTTTCCCTTTGGACTTTATCAAGCTTCCTGGGAATCTCCCAATGATAATCCTATAGAACATATCCGGCAAATTGCTGCTGGTGGTTTTAATATAGTTCACGCCTCCGCCATCACACTAGATAAATACGAAAAATTTCTCGATGAGGCTCATAGACTTGGGATTTATGTTATTAGTAGACCTGATTTTAACATACTTACTTTGGTAAATGCCTTCAAACGCAAACCTGCTGTTATTGGGTGGAACCTTGCTGATGATGTCGATAACGGCAAGCGCACCCCTGAACAAGTTTTAAAATCTCATGCACAAGTAAAAGCAGCCGATCCAAATCATGTAACTTACGTGACAGGCTACACAAATCAAATCGGACGTTTTGCCAATTGTTCTGATATATTGGCAATTCAAACTTATCCAGTTAGAGAAGGTAAGCCGGATTTAGGTTCGACTTATTCACTGGTTTCTCTTGCTCATAATGCAGCAGTCAAATATAATAAGGCAGTTTATGTAAATGTACAGGCTTTCGATTGGGCAACTGCCAAATTGGATAAATACAAGAACGCACGTCCGCCAACTGCTGATGAGGTGCGAAATATGACCTATCAAGCCATATTGGCAGGGGCTAAAGGGATTATTTATTACAGCTATCACTATCGGGGCTATGGAGGTTGGCATTTGCCAGATAATTTAGAATTGTGGGAGGGTATGAAGTCTTTGGTGCCGGAAATTAAACAACTAAGTCCGATGTTCCTGGATGGCAGTTTGACGAAAATTAATACCCGCACGAGAGATCTATTTGCTGGAATTTGGGAACTTAAAGGTCAAGTTGTGGCTGCTGCCATCAATACATCCTACGATCGCCCTCAAGAAGTCGCGATCGCACTTCCCACAGGAGCCAAATCGGCGCGACCTATCTTTCCAAATCGTGCTTCTGGTATGTTTGTCAAAGATGGTAAGCTTTTCGGCTCAATTAAGCCTTTAGAAGTTCATATTTATCAAATTGAAAAATGATTGTATTAGGGGAGTTTTTAAGATGAAAGTTGTTGTAGCTGTCGATCATCGGTTCGATCGCACGCCCGATGGAGCGGTGTGGACGCAAACAGGCTTCGCGCATTCATACTGGAGTCGTTACTTTGATGTTTTCGATGAAGTAATAGTGGCCGCGCGCGTCCGCGACGTAACTACTGTACCTTCAGGCTGGATACGTGCCGACGGTGAAAGAGTTTCCTTCGCCCCCCTACCGTACTATATAGGTCCGTGGCAATATCTCCTGAAAGCGCAGCAGTTTCAACGTGCTGCTAGAGATGCCGTTAATGGGCAAGATGCTGTTATTTTGTATCTTTC
>JBOFTL010000571.1:0-2576 GCA_051652045.1 Microcoleus sp.
GGATAAGCTTTTGCCTTTGCTTGCCTTGCCTTTACTTGCTTCTGATGTGAATCGGGGGGATGAGGGGTGCGAGCAACAGGGGGGGGGTGAGGGGTCTGAGCAACTTTCGGGTAGACACAATCTCCCTAATGCAATGGTAACTCAAAAAAATAAATTTGTCAACAGTTTGGGTAAAAAAATTGCGGCGCGAATTGCGGTGGCGCGCGATCGAGCTTTTAATTTTTACTATCAGGACAATCTGGATTTGTTGTCCGATTTGGGTGCGGATTTGGTATTTTGGAGTCCGCTGGATGATGCGGTATTTCCCGACAGCGTGCAGGGGTTATATTTTGGTGGCGGTTTTCCCGAGGTGTTTGCGAAGGAATTGAGCGGTAATGTTGTAATTCGAGAGGCGGTAAAAAAAGCTGTTGTTGCGGGAATGCCGATCTATGCGGAGTGCGGCGGTTTGATGTATTTGTGCGATTCGATTGTAGACTTCGAGGGCAATTCTTGGCAAGGGGTTGGTGTTTTGCCGGCGGCTGCGGTGATGGGAAAGCGTTTGACTTTGGGATATCGAGAGGCTGTTGCGGTGAGGGATAGTTCGGTGTTAGTTGCAGGGGATGTAGTTTGGGGACATGAATTTCATCGATCGCATTTAAGTGTAGAGCCGATCGATCCTGTTTATCGCAGTTGGAGGTACGGGAAACGGGGAGAAGTTGAAGGAGTTGGTGAAGGTTGGGGAGTCGATCGAGTTCATGCTGCTTATCTGCATTTGCATTGGGGTTGTCGCCCGGATATTCCGTTGCGGTTTTTGCAGCAGTGTGCTGAATTTAATGATAAAGGTTGCGGGGGCGATCGGGCAAGCAGGTAGATTTTTTGATTTTATATTGCCTCCGGTCGATCGACCGCAATTAAGATAAGTTAGGTTCGTAGTGTGGACTAAAGTCCGCAATCAGGAAGGGACGGAAGTCCCTACTACGAACCTTTTTGTTCGTCGTGTGGACTAAAGTCCGCAATCAGGAAGGGACTAAAGTCCCTACTACGAACCTTTTTGCAATAAAGAAGGGACTGAAGTCCCTACTACGAACCTTTTTGTACGAACCTTTTTGTACGAACCTTTTTGTTATGGTAATCGATCGGACTTGATATAATTTGCTGCACAGGAGAGAAGAGTTACTATATTTATATGTTTTTGATGAAAGCAGCGAGGGCTGTTGGGATTTATGAGTGAATCTATTTTGACTCAGCAATTGTTTGCGCAATGGGTGACGCCGGAGAATTTTCGGAATTACGGTCAAGTTATTTTTGCTGCTGTTGATGGCAAGTCTTTTGATACTGAGGATGCTCAGTTAAATTTGGCAAATGGCATTCCTAGATTTTACATCATGCGATTGGAGAAGAAGGGTCGCAAGTTTAGTAAAATTACGCGACACGTTCAATGCACTCAGTGTTTGGGTTCTTTGGAAGGAAAGGATTGGTTGATGGCGGTTGCGCCTCCTTCGGAGATCGATCGACCTAGTTTAGAAAATTTAGCAGCATTTCGGATTCCCGGCAACTGTTTTATTAAATTAGATGTGGGAACTTGGCACGCGGGGCCGTATTTCGATGCGGATGTTGTGGATTTTTACAATCTCGAACTGAGCGATACAAATGTTGTTGACCATTTTACCTTCGATTTTGCGAGCGACTGCAATTTAAGGTTTGAGATTATTTGAGTGAAATTGCATTACGAGATTCGATCGAGGACTGAAGTCCTCACTACGAATATAACTCTCTCTCTTCTCTCTCTGCGCTCTGGAGCGTCCTCTGCGGTTTATCAAAAAAAATATCATCGAGTCGCGAAAATTTAATTTTCACACAAACTCATGTCCCAAACAAAATATAGCACGATCTTGCGCCAATGTCGGTTATTAGGTAAGGCCGATCGATCGACAGTAGATATCGCGATCGAGCGCGATCGAATAGCCGCCATTTCCCCCAATATTTCCGAAGGTGGCGAATGCGAAATCGACATTCAAGGCAAATCAATCAGTCCTCCCTTTGTCGAGTCGCACATTCATCTCGATTCTGCCTTAACTGCGGGGGAACCTCGATGGAATAACAGCGGAACGTTGTTCGAGGGAATTCAAATCTGGGGGGAACGCAAGCAAAGTTTAACTTTGGAAGATGTCAAAACAAGGGCGATCGAAACTTTAAAGATGCAAGCATCTCAAGGAATTTTATTTGTCAGGAGTCACGCCGATGTTAGCGAACCGAAGCTGACAGCTTTGCAAGGACTTTTGGAGGTGCGGGAAGCTGTCAAAGATTGGATGACTTTGCAAGTTGTAGCTTTTCCACAAGACGGAATTTACGGAAGTTCTGAAAACGAACAATTTTTAGAAACAGCCCTAGAAATGGGTGCGGATGCTGTCGGTGGAATTCCGCATTACGAGTTGACGCGAGAAGATGGCGTGAAGTCGGTACAGCGGATTTTTGAACTTGCCGAAAAATACAATAAATTAATCGATATCCACTGCGATGAAATAGATGACGAACAGTCAAGATTTTTGGAAGTTGTAGCAGCTTGTGCGATAAGAAGCGGTGCGGGTGAACGGGTA
>JBOFTL010000572.1:0-3777 GCA_051652045.1 Microcoleus sp.
CTGCTGAAGGAGAAGAGGAAGAAGTTGTTTTTGAGACAGAAAGCGATCTGTTGGTAAATCCAGTGCAGTTGCAAGCAGTATTTGTGCGGCAGTACAGTGAAGATAAATATAGCGATCGCACTTTACAAGCAACAGGAAAAGAAGATGCTGCTTTTTGGGCTTTTACAGGAGAAACCGCGATCGAACATTTACTTTACTTAGCTAGCGATCTATTTACGTTACCGGCCCCTAAAACAGTCACGATAAATGTTGCATCCTCAAACTCAGCAGACTGGAATAAATTATCTCTCGATTGGTCTTATTGGGATGGAACTGATTGGCAAACCTTATTATCTCCGACTTCAACAAATCCGGTTACAATTTCCAATTTTCCCGCCATTAATCCCCATACAGTTAACGGTTTAAATGCGACTTGGTTGCGCGTTAAACTGCTTTCATCTCTCACGGCATCACCACAGATTAATAGTATCACTGCCACCGTCAATATAAAAAGAGAGAATTTAGCTCCCGATCGATGCTTTTTTAACACAATTCCGATCGATTTGAGTAAAGATTTTTATCCCTTTGGCGAACAACCCCGCTTTAACGATACTTTTTATATTGCCAGTCAAGCCATGTCCCTAGAAAATGCCAAAGTAACGGTGACAGTGAGGTTGAGCGAAAATTTACCGATTAATCCGAATGGCGGCAATGTGGAGGTGGTTTGGGAAGCTTGGAATGGAAGCAGTTGGGAAGCGTTGCAACAACTCGCTGCTAAAAATTTGAACGGGACACCAATTACAGATGCAAAGTTGTCACCGATCGCATTTACAGCAAGTGGTAAGGTAGAGTTTACACTCTCGCAAGCCGGAACTCAAATTGCCGTAAATGGCGAGACTAATTACTGGCTGCGAATTCGCATTAATAAAGGGAATTACGGGAATGGAACTGCGTTAGGTCAACCCGTTATTTTGACTTACCTCAGCCAAAAAACAAATGCCACCGAACCAAAGTCGATAACTGTTCGGGATGTGAGAGGTTTTATGCCGGGAGATCCTGTTTCGATCGCGACTGCGAACAATTCACAAACAGGTGTAATTCAGGATATAAATTTAAGAGAAAAAAAGCTGATTCTGGCAGAAAATATTACCCAAGAATTACCAGCAGGAACGACAGTCATGCTGAACTCATCTGCCAGTTTTGCACCACCATCAGTGCGCTCTATCAAACTCGATTATACCTCCGATCGCAGCGCCGATATTGCCACCTACATAACTTACAATAATTTCAATTACGCGCAACAGGAAGTTAAAAAGAATGCGGGATTGTCGCCCTTCACTCGATCGACCGATACCAGACCGTATTTATATTTAGGTTTCGATCGACCGTTTCCCAATCGCTCGATCGCCCTTTATTTCCAAGTAGAAACCCCAACCGCAACAGAATTATCGGCAACAACTACCAATCCCACCAAACCCCGCTTAGTTTGGGAATATTTCAACGGCAAAGATTGGATGAAATTGAACGCGATCGATGAAACGGCTGCTTTTAGCGATCGCGGACTGATTAAATTTATCGGACCCTCCGACTTTACCGCAACTCAGGAATTTAACCAAACCCTTTATTGGTTGCGCGTTCGCGGGCAAAATGACGGATATCGAGTGCCGCCGCGATTGCGTCGCATCTTGACAAATACGATTTGGGCGAGTCAAACAACGACGCTGCACGATGAAATTTTAGGGGGCAGTAATGGCAATTCAAATCAAATATTTCGTACCGTTCAATCGCCAATTTTGCCTTGTCAGCAGTTGGAAGTACAAGAGCAAAAAATTCCGCCGATCGAAGAACAACAAGAGATTAAAAAGTTAGAAGGAAAAGCAGCAATTACCATCGAGCGAGATGAGAAAGGAGAGGTAGAAAATGTGTGGGTGCGATGGCATGAAGTTGCCGATTTTTATGGATCGGGAAGGCGCGATCGACACTACAAAATTAATCGGTTAACGGGAGAAATCCAATTTGGCGACGGCCAATACGGACTGATACCGCCTCAAGGTCGCAACAACATTCGCATGAAGCGATATCAAACTGATGGCGGCACAAAAGGTAACAAACTTACTAATGCGATTAATCAGTTAAAAACGACGATTCCTTATATCGATCGCGTGACGAATTTAGAAGCTGCTGGCGGTGGTAGCGATCGCGAATCGATCGATCGAGTTAAGGAAAGAGGACAAAAATTTATCCGCCATCGAAATCGTGCTGTAACTGTCCAAGATTTTGAAGATTTGGCTTGCGAAGCATCTCCCGATATCGCTAGAGTAAAAGCGATCGCGCCTACTTATGAACCCCTGACTGACGAGTTGTGGCTAGATTCAAAATTAACACAAGTAGAACGTGATGCTAGGGTGAAGAAACTCAAAGAAATTAAGGCAGGTTTAGTCAAACTGTTTATCGTTCCCGGCAATGATTCTCCGCAACCTATTCCTAGTTTGGCACTGATCGATCGGGTCGAAAATTATATCTGCGATCGGGCTTCTCCGACACTAAACCTTTGGGTTGGAAGTCCTCAATGGCTGAAAGTTTCAGTGACGGCGGAGGTTGTTCCTACTTCCTTAGAGTTTGCCGATGCTGTCAGAAATGCCGTTATCCAACGTTTAGAAACATTTCTCCACCCCCTCACGGGCGGCGTTAGCGGACAAGGATGGGAATTTGGCAGGGAACCGCACTTGTCAGATTTATATGCCTTAATTGAATCGATCGATCGAGTAGATTATGTCCGTTCTTTATCGGGAAAAATCGATCGAGTAGATGATGTCGGTTCTTTACCTAGAGAAATCGATTCAGAATCACCCTCATCGCCAGAACCTTTCCTGATATTTTCAGGCAGTCACGATATAGAGATCGTAAATCATTTGTAAATTTCTTGCTCCCTCCCTTTCTTGCTCCCTCCCCTTAGTAAGGGGAGGGCTGGGGTGGGGTTAAAAATTTACGATTCATTTAGGATTGCTATATTACCAGAATAGGAGATTAATCGATGTCTATCCCCTTACCAAATCTCGACGATCGCACTTATCAAGACTTAGTAGAAGAAGCGCGATCGCTTATCCCGATCGAATGTCCCGAATGGACTGACCACAACCCTACCGATCCGGGAATTGTCTTAATTGAATTGCTGGCGTGGCTGACGGAAATGACCCTGTATCGAGTCGATCGAATACCCGATCGCAACTACGAAATCTTTTTAAGTTTGCTCCAAGAAACGCCTTGGAAATTACGCAGCGAATTGGTAGAACCAGAGGCTCGATCGGCAGCAATTCAGGAAGAAATTCGCAACACTATTTTAGAATTGCGACAGACATATCGAGCTGTTACCGTTGAAGATTTCGAGCAGTTAGTGTTAAAAGATTGGCAGCAAGGCAGCCCGATCGAACGGGTGAAAGTTCTGCCACAACGCAATTTAGAATCAAGTGCCAAAGAAGCAGATGCACCCGGTCACATTAGTTTAGTCGTCGTTCCTGCTAACCAGGAGTTAACATCAAAACAAATGGGTGAATTAAAAACATGGCTGACCGATCGCAGCTTGCTGACAACTCGCCTTCATGTCGTCCTACCAAACTATGTAAAAGTTAACATCAAGGCAGACTTATATCCAGAAGACGGTGCTAACATTGAGAAAATCAAGCAAGATGCCCAAACACAAATTAAATCATTTTTCAATCCCCTACAATCTGGAACTTATTGGGATGGAAAAGGTTGGCCTTTTGGTCGCAGCGTTCGCATTTCCGAAGTGTATGCCGT
>JBOFTL010000573.1:0-1941 GCA_051652045.1 Microcoleus sp.
AAATCGATGTCATTGCGGCTGTATTGAATGTTAACTAAATCTTTCAAAACTTGTCTTTGATTGACTTCCATTCCGACTTGCAACGGAATCGAAGCTTTCAAATATTCGGCCGGCATTCCCAAACCGTAAATGCAGCTAATCGAAGCTACCACAATAACATCGCGGCGTTCAAAGAGCGATCGCGTGGCCGAGTGTCGCAGCATATCAATTTCGTCATTAATTGCTGCCGTTTTCTCAATGAAAGTATCGGTGACAGCGATGTATGCTTCCGGCTGGTAGTAGTCGTAATAACTGACAAAATATTCGACAGCATTGTCGGGAAAGAAATTGCGCAGTTCGTTGCACAGTTGAGCTGCTAAAGTTTTGTTGTGAGCGAGGACTAAAGTCGGTTTGCCAATTTTTTCAATTACCGCAGCAATTGAAAAAGTTTTGCCCGTACCTGTAGCACCGAGTAAAGTTTGAAATCGATCGCCCCCTGCGATCCCTTTAGCCAGTTGAGCGATCGCTTGCGGTTGGTCGCCCGTCGGCTCGAAAGGCGCTTGCAGTTGAAAAGATGCTGCTGCAGTTACCATAACAAAATGCTGTTATTACTAATAAATTGTAACAAAAATTCAATTGATTTGCAATTTGCTTGAAAACTCGTTATTGTTTATAATATTTTAACGATCGATCGAAATAGCCAGCCAAAAACCAAAAAAAAGTTTCCGAACCCAGCAATCAAGAGGAAAAAATTATGAGTCTGAGCCCCAAAGGCAAAACCCCCGCCCGTCGCGGCAAAGCAACTTCTAAAAGCGAAACAGCCGAAACCAGCAATAAAGCAAAGGAATCTCAAGTAATGTCATTAAGCATTCGGGACAAAACCTCCAGCGAAGCCAAATCAGGAGGAATTCAACTTTATCAACCTACCCCCTTGCCGAACAACCGCCCCGTGGGTCAAGATGATTTTACTGTCAGCCAAATCGTCTCGATCTCGGGCGATCGCCCGATCGGCACCAGCACCTTGCACATCAGCGAAACCTACGGGATTGTAGGCAATCGCCCGGTGGAATCCAGCACCTTTGAAGTGGTTGCAATGGCAGGAAATCGCCCGATCGGATCTAGCGCGATGCAAGTCAGCGAAATGTTCAGTATGTCCGGTGCGCGCCCGGTAGCTGCGAGCAATCTGTTCATTGATGAAGTTTACTCGACAATGGGTGGCAATCGTCCGATCGCCTCTAACGAAATTGACGACAGCGCGACTTTAATGGGATTCTTAGATTAAGCAGTCAGGATCGGGTGCGTCGCAATGAAAATATCTCGAAAAAATCGACAATTTCAGAGCGACACACCTGACACGTAAAGATTATTTAAGTCTGCCAATTTCCACAATATTTTCGCCATTATTTAAGAGTTCGATCGGGCATTTAACCAAAAAATCATACCGCAATCCTGGGAAAATCAATGCTCATAGATGCAAAAAGCAAACAGGCTTGAATATCTTCAGGTTCCAAATCGGGAAAATCAGCCAAAATCTCGCTCGCAGTTACATTATCTGCCCAAGTTTCCAAAATGTCGCTGACGCGAATTCTCATATTGCGGATACAGGGGCGTCCTCCGCATTTACCAGGTGTTTGAGTAATCCTAGCAAGTAAAGTATTTCTATCTATCATATGTTAAATTCCAAGTTTTTTTCCGATCGAACTTACGAATATTAATCATCAGAAAAATGGGTAGAAACCCCGTCACTTCGACAGGCTCAGTACAAGCCTTGTAGGACGGCTTTATATTCCCTTTCGGGAAGGAGGGGTATGGTTGCCCCTCCATGGAGATATGGTTGTCTCCAAAACTCCCTTGCGGGGTAAAGTTAGCTTCGCCAATGTTTTGAGAGCTTGTTAAACTTGCAGCACTGTTTCAGTGACCTTAAAACTGTTTAACTGCAAATGACAGGGCAGGGGACTAGCT
>JBOFTL010000574.1:0-9629 GCA_051652045.1 Microcoleus sp.
GGGCGAAGCATTTGGGCGACAATTTATGCAGATTCAAGAAAATAATTATATCCAAATGCTTCGCCCGACCCAACAGATAACTTATATGTACCAGCGAAAGACGGCGATAAGTGTGGCTTTAATCTAGGAGTTTTGTGTCATTGCGATCGCAGCATCAACAGTAAGTTCCGGTACAATACTTAAAGTTGGCAAAAAATCTGCACCCGAACAAACTAGCGGTAAATTATCGCCCTGCCATACCCAAACTTGTTGCCGAGACAAATCGATTAACTATGCTAATTGCGTTCCGTTGCTGAGGCAATGAAGAATCTTTTTCTGTAAGTCTAAAGTGCTTTTGTCTGGCGATCGAATTTCAATTAACCAGTCCGGTGCTCCATTAAATGGCCCGTCTTCATCAGGAAGGCGATCGCGCGCTATAATCGATACATCTGGAACTGGTGAAAATGGAGGTATTAAGCAACGTAATTCTGGGACTGCTTCAAATCGATCGGTGCGATCGTTGATATAGTTAACTAAGTTATTTTGCAGTCGCGAGTGAAACAGAGTTGGCATAGTTTTTTGGACTGCCCGCCCAGCAATCAATTCCCATGCGGGAGAACACTCAATATTGGGTTGAGCGAGAAAGTTTTCTAGTGTAAGTATTGCAATGGACTGAACCATTTTAGATTTTAGATTTTAGATTGCGGATTTTGGATTATTGCGGGATTATTGTACTGCCGATGCGCTTCAAAATTTGCAAAATATTGTACAGACGGTTCCGCAAAGGGAAAGGTGAAAATATATCTGATACATCGTACTGAGTTATGCCTTGTTGAGTCATCACCTTGACAAAAACTACCGAATCTCCATTAGTTATCATGCCGTACATCGGCCGATCGGGATTGGGATTTGCCATCATGTACGCCAAGGTTTGCGGGAGTGCAGCCATGACAGCAATAGTAGTTCGTTTTGACTCCAATAGTGCTGTCCAAAACTGATTTTGAACGACTAAAACATCTATTCTGCCCCGCAGTGTTTCTACTTCCTCATCCTCTTCGTCAAATATAAGTTCGATCGATGCTTCGCCCCGCATCTTGAAAGGATAATCGTAAAAACCCGCTTTTTCCAACAAAGGCGAACCCATAATTAACGTTACCGTTCCCTCCGTGAGATTTCCATCGGCAAGGTGATACAGGTATCTTCGCCTGATAATATCCAGAGAGGCTTTTTCCTCATCTGTAATTTCGGGCAAACCTTCGTACCACTCGGTGAAAAATTGTTCGTCTTCACTTCTTCTAAGATTGAAGCGTTCTTCCACTTCACCTAAACTTTTGATAACTTCTGTAATTGCTGTTTTTTGTACCATCTTAGTTTGAGACGCTAATATAGCCGTAAAGTGCGCACCCTACAGATCGAGAACTCGCGTAAGTCCCGATCCACTGACTTCATAATTCTATTTTAATTTTAGCTCAAGGCGAATAAATCTCAGATTTAGTTTGATTCTCAAGATACTGCTGGTAAGCAGCTTTATCTCCTCCAAAAGAGTCGATCGAAATTTGAGTATTCGGCACTGGCATTAACGGACTGGGTTTTGGTGCCCACTTGCAATAACAAACAGCAATTAGATCGTACTTGCTTCCTGGTGATTCCGTTGGATATTGTTCGATGCTTACTACTTCCCAATCTCCCACTCGGTAGTGAGTATCTTCGCAGCAGCTTCCAATGATATTTTTGTTCCATTTCCAAACATTTTTCGGGATCTGTTGCTGCGTGCCAAGAGGTATCTTCTGAGTCTCGTTCATTATTATTCTTGGTCGTGCAATTGTCAGTCTGTCAAATATTGAGTTAACCAAATTATATCATCAAGTGCATTCGCCCGCAGCATTGACCCGTTAACTCTACAAATTAGATCGTAGATTGTTCGGAGAAAATACTGCGGGCGATCGCTCTTTAATTACCAGAGATTTAATTCTCTGATTCCTGCATTAACTAACAGGAAAATTAGATCAGTTTGACTGCACGCAAAGTGAACATCACACCTGCTGCCAAGCCAATCATTGCCCCAAAAATTCCCAAGTAAGCTATCGAGCCGCTAAGAGTCATTGCAATTTCTCCAAAACAATCAATAAAAAAGACCTTTGAGAATTATAATTTAAAATCTGATATCTAAACTCAATTAATATGCACTCAACAATAAAAGTCGATTTGGGGTCGCAATCTTACCATGTTTGCGCTCGATCGAACGGTTTAGACGAACTTGGCCCGCTGATGGGCGAGCTAAATTTAGGCAAAAAAGTGCTGCTGGTATCAAATCAGTCGATTTTTCGGCACTACGGCGAGAAAGCTACGGCTTCCTTGGAAGCAGCAGGTTTTGTAGTTGCTAGCTGCATTTTACCCCCCGGCGAACAGTACAAAACTTTAAATTCGGTGCAGAAAATTTACGGGGCGGCTTTGGCCAACCGCTTGGAACGTTCCTCGACGATGGTAGCCTTGGGGGGCGGGGTAGTCGGCGATATGACGGGTTTTGCTGCTGCGACTTGGCTGCGGGGAATTAATGTGGTGCAAGTCCCGACTTCGCTGCTGGCGATGGTGGATGCTGCGATTGGCGGTAAAACGGGGGTAAATCATCCTTTAGGCAAGAACTTAATCGGGGCTTTTCACCAGCCGCGTTTGGTACTTATCGATCCGGATGTGCTGAAAACTCTGCCGGGAAGGGAATTTCGATCGGCGATGGCGGAAGTTATCAAGTATGGGGTAATTTGGGATGCTGAATTGTTCGCCAAGCTGGAAGAGTCGAAGCGTTTGGATCGAATGCAGTTTGTCAAGCCGGATTTGCTGGCGGAAATTTTGCGCAGGTCTTGCCAAGCGAAGGCGGATGTGGTAAGCAAAGATGAGAAAGAGTCGGGTTTGCGGGCGATTTTGAATTACGGACACACGATCGGTCATGCAGTAGAAAGTTTAACCGGTTACAAGACTGTAAATCACGGCGAAGGAGTGGCGATCGGGATGGTTGCAGCCAGCCGGATCTCTGTAGAATTGGGAATGTGGAATGAAGAGTGCGATCGAAGGCAGTTAAGCTTAATTGAAAAAGCCTATTTGCCTGCAAAATTGCCCGCCGGTATTGATGTTGAAGAGATTGTTAATAGCTTGCAAATAGATAAGAAAGTTCAGGATGGTAAAGTACGGTTTGTCTTGCCTACTGCTATCGGTGCAGCCGGAGTTAGCGATCGAGTTAATGGAGACTTAATTTTACAAGTTTTGCGACAGATGTTTTAAGGAGAAGGACAGCAGATTTTGTAGCGGATGTAGCGGATTAATTATTCTGTTTGTCAAATGTTCTAAGGAAATAAGAAGAAAGAAGGAAGAAAACTTATAGATTCAGCTTTTTTAGCCATCTATATCTTCCGGTTTTTCCAGTAAATTACTCGCGATCGAAAGTGTTTGTTGTGCGGACTTGAGTCCGCACACTCAGCGGACTTGATTCCTCAATAAAAACATCCTATGGCAATCGAGTTTTTCGGACAAGATTTCCGATCTGGGACGATCGATTAACTATAGCAGTTCTCACCAACATGAGATGCACGCGATTGTTTGATTTTCAGGACTCTCGAGCATTTCCCTGTACCTCATCTACCTGAGAAAAGCGATATATCGATTAACTATCATATCCCGACCGAGGCGGGTTTTTGAGATTGTCAATTATTGCAGCTATTATTGGTGAAGCACTCCTAGGAAAATCGATCTATCTTCAGATAGAATCTCACTTTCCGGGAAACGCGGGAAAAATTGGTAATTAATATAGGACTTACGCAACAAGAGATTTCAGACACTCTTTATTTATAGCGGTAAGTAGAGTCGGTACGCACCCTACGTATAGTTTTTGCGTAAGTCCAGTAATCATCAACATCTCGCTCAATTAAAAACTGATTTAATCGGATGTATCTACGTGTGTCTGCGTGTATCTGCGGTTTTTAATTATATAAAAGAAGATGAAATTTACCCGATCGCTCCGACAAGCAATTATCTTATTTTTGTGTTCCTGTTTGTTGACAATTACCATTCCTCATGCTATTGCTCAACCAAGGCAGCCAGAAATAATCCAACTTTTGCAACAAGCTAGAACTTTGTACGAGTCAGAAAGGTTTTCCGAAGCCGTACCGCTGTTGCAGCAAGCAGCAGCAGCTTTTGAAGCAAAGGGAGAAAACCTCGATCGAGCCGCAGCTTTGAGCAATTTGGCTGCAACTTTCGGGCAGTTAGCTGATTGGGAACAAGCAGAAATTGCTGTCAATTCTAGCTTATCCGCAGTGCGATCGCAGCCAACAAACCCGCAGCAACAGCAAATTTTAGGTCAAATTCTGAATATTAAAGGACAACTACAAATCGAACGGGGACAGACTCAAGATGCGATCGATACCCTTGAGGAATCAGCTAAAATATTCGCTAAAATTAATAATGCAAATAACCAACTTTTACAAGTTCAACTAAATCTAACTAGAGCTTGGGAAACTTTGGGAATGTACCCAAAAGCTTGCAAAATTTTATTAGCTGCTTTGCAGTTAGAAAATAAAAAGTGTGAAATTTCAATAGATGCTTTGCAAAGATTGCAAAAGCGACAGCTTTCCCGAGAAAACCTGCGTGCAATTAATGCTTTAGGGCGGGTGCTGCGGGTTTTGGGACAACTCGAAAAATCGGAAGAATTACTGTTATTTGGAGTCGCAGCCAGCAGGCAGCTAGGGGGGCAAGAAGAAGCTGCAATTTACCTCAATCTCGGCAATACAGCCCGTACTAAAAGCAACAAACCCGGTTTAAGTCCTGAAGAAAAAAGCGACTTAGAGCGATCGGCCTTGGATTATTACGCTCGATCGGCAAGGATATCGCCGCTGCAAATTCAGGCAAAATTGAATCAATTGAGTCTGTTGGTAGAGCGAGAAAATTGGTCGGAAGCAGTTATTTTGTGGCGTTCGATCGCACCTGAAGTCGATCTATTTCCCCAAAATCGCGCCGGAATTTACGCTCGAATTAATTTAGCTCAAAGCTTGACAAAATTAGCATTTTCTGATGTAAAAACCCCAGCAGTTAGCGATATTGAAAACATCCTCGATCGCGCTAGCGAACCCGCGAACCGTTTGGGCGACAATCGCTTGTCAGCTTACATTTTGGCAACTCGGGGCAAACTTTACGAACTGCAAAACCAGAACGATTTAGCAGAAAGTCTCACCGTACAAGCTTTAAGTTTAGCACCGACCTTTCAGTCTCCCGATATTGCTTATCAATTGCTGTGGCAACTCGGACGAATTCGCAAAGCTCAAGGGAATACAAAAGGGGCGATCGAGCTGTATGCTCAAGCTGTCGGTATTTTATCTTCTTTGCGCGGCGATTTGGTAACAGTCAATCCTGAAGTGCAATTTTCTTTTCGGGAAAGTGCCGAACCAGTTTATCGGGAATTAGTTGGGTTGCTGTTGCAAGGAGAAGTACCGAGTCAAGAAAATTTGAAACTTGCCCGCCAAACAGTAGAATCTTTGCAGTTGGCGGAATTAGATAACTTTTTTCGAGATGCTTGTGCCGATGCCAAAGTACAGTCGATCGAAGATATCGATCCGGAAGCAGCGGTAATTTATCCAATTATTTTAAGCGATCGCTTGGAGGTAATTTTATCAATTCCCGGCAAGCCGCTGCGCCGTTATGCTACTCAGAAATCTCAAGCCGAATTAGAAATCGCCTTTAGGACAGCAAAAAATACGATCAGGCCCGCTGGTTTTCCTCGGGAAAGATTGCCCGCAGTTCAACAAGTATACAACTGGTTGATCCGCCCTGCCGAATCAGATTTGAGCGCTAGCGGAATTAAAACTTTAGTATTCGTACTCGACGGTTATTTGCGAAATTTGCCGATGGCGGTGCTTCACGACGGCAAACAGTTTCTAGTAGAAAAATACAGCATTGCGATCGCCCCTGGATTGCAATTGATTGCACCGAAACCGCTGAAAAAAACCCAGTTAAAAGTTTTAATGGCAGCACTTTCGCAAGCGCGTCCGGGTTTTTCTGCTTTGCCCGGTGTTACCGAGGAAGTGCGACAAATTTCTGCTATTTTACCGGGGAGCAAACTTGTTAACGAACAGTTTATGACTCGCCAATTGCAAAATCGCATTCAGGGTTCTACTTACCCGATCGTCCATTTAGCAACCCACGGTCAGTTTAGCTCAAATGCAGCGGATACTTTTATTTTAACTTGGGACGAACGAGTTAATGTTAAAGAGTTCGATCTATTATTACGATCGCGCCTTGGGGAACAGCAACAGGCGATCGAACTTTTAGTATTAAGCGCCTGCGAAACTGCTTCTGGGGACAGCCGCGCGACTTTGGGTTTAGCTGGGGCAGCAATTCGATCGGGCGCGCGCAGTACCGCAGCGACTTTGTGGCAAGTTAACGACGAATCTACTGCAATTTTTATGACAGAATTTTACAAGCAGCTTGCTTTGTCTAAAGTTAGCAAAGCTGAGGCACTTCGCAACGCTCAATTAATGTTACTGAAAAATCCCAAATATCGAAATCCCTTTTTCTGGGCACCTTTTGTCTTGGTCGGAAATTGGCAGTAAATAGTTGAGAGTTGAGAGTTGATAGTTGATAGTTGATAGTTGAGAGTTGATAGTTGATAGTTGATAGTTGATAGTTGTTTTGTAATTCCAATGATTGAGATTAGACCAATTGAGCAAAATCAGATAGAACGAGCAAAGCAAATAGTTATCGCTGTTTCTCTGGAAATCTGGCAAGATATTCTGACAGAGGGAGATTTGATGCGCTACGATTCAATGTCTGATATCGAACAGGTGCGATCGCATTATTTCGACAATCGAGGTGTGTTTTTGGTACTTTTAGACAAAGAGGAAGTTGTGGGTACTGGAGCAATCCGAAAATTAGATGAGGAAACCTGCGAACTCAAGCGTATGTGGTTTCTCAAAGAGTATCGAGGGCAAGGATGGGGCGGGAAAATGACTCAAATACTCTTTGATTTTGCCAAACAAGTAGGTTATCGAAAAGTCAGGCTAGACCTCGCAAACGAGGAGCGGCAAACACAGGCACTCAAATTTTATAGAAAGCTTGGCTTTTACCAAATCGATCGATACAACGATAGTTCGTGCAATATATTTATGGAGAAGTTGTTGGACTGAATTTCTCCGCGATCGTCTCCTCACCCAGGCCAAAGAAACCGGGTTTTTACCAAATCTGCAGGCTCCAACAAAGGATTGTCTGAAAAACCCGGTTTCTGCCTATTCCGCAGTCAGGTGCGATCGCAGCAAATCCCTCTCAACTCAAAACTCAAAACTCACGCACTCCCACTCCCGACTCCCAATCCTCCACTCTCCCAATCTCCCAATCCCCAAATCCTCCACTCTCCCAATCCTCCACTCTCCCAATCCAAAATCTAAAATCTAAAATCTAAAATCCCCCTCTCCCCTCTCCCCACTCCATGTTGGTTTTTTGTTAAAGATTTGTAAACTGGTTAAGGAGTGCTTTGCGCATCTAATATTTTTTCGAGGAGTCCTATGAAGCAACTTGTAATTGCTGAGCGCGTCTGCCTGATTGCCCACATTGCCTCAATGGCCTTTGGATTGGCAGGCTTGCTAATAGTCATACCCCATCCCGAGTTGGTGATGAGCTTGCCCCCTGGCGGACAAACCATGTTTCAGTGGGGGATGGCTGGGGGTGGAGTAGTTTATATCATCTTCGGTGCAGCAGCGGTTGCTCTCTATGCCTATCGGACTTTGGGTTTGGGTGCTACTCTGACATTTTTGCTGCCTGCGGTGTTGTTATCTTTGAGTAGCGAATTATTGGGAACCAGCACTGGTTTTCCCTTCGGGCACTACCACTATTTGAGCGGTTTGGGATACAAGATTGCAGGGTTGGTGCCGTTTACAATTCCGCTGTCGTGGTTTTATCTGGGACTGGTTTGTTATGTAATCGCTAGGGCCGGATTGAGCTCGGGTAAAAGCGAATTCAACTGGGTGCGCCAACTCGGGGCGATCGCCCT
This sequence comes from Microcoleus sp., assembly GCA_051652045.1. Classification (GTDB taxonomy): domain Bacteria; phylum Cyanobacteriota; class Cyanobacteriia; order Cyanobacteriales; family Microcoleaceae; genus Microcoleus. Next base: position 8,006 of record JBOFTL010000574.1, read on the forward strand.
GGGGGCCCTGTTGCTGACAGCTTGGGATTTCGTACTAGATCCGGCGATGAGTCAAACTTCCATGCCTTTTTGGCAGTTTGAGGAAGTTGGGGCTTTCTTCGGAATGCCTTACCGCAATTTGGCGGGCTGGATGGGTACGGGGGCGCTGTTTATGTCCGTAGCAGCTTTCTGCTGGAGAAAAACTGTGCTGCAATTCGATCGATCGAATTTGAATTTGCCGTTAATTGTTTATTTGGTAAATTTTGCGTTCGGAGCAATTATTACTGTAACTTCCTTAGATTCTCGGTTTTGGTTCCCGACAGCCTTAGCTGTGCTCCTAGGAGTAGTCCCGGCTGTAGTTTTGTGCTTGATGCCTAAATCGGTAGCAGGTGAAGAGACAGGGACAATTGCTTCACTGGATGTACCTGCGATCGAGGCTGAAGTTCCGATTCCTTCGATTGGGGCTTTCCGCAAATAAGATCGCATCTGCTAGCAACAAATTAATGTGGACTTACGCACTATCGTCTAAAAACAAACTGTTGCGTTGGCGAAGCCTGCCCGAAGGGCTTATACTTCGTCGAGCTCGTAATGACAGAAATACGTCGTTTTTGCGTAAGTCCGATTAATGTAGGGTGCGCGACGCGCACCTTACCACTAGTAAACTACCAACCCAAAGCTGAATAAAACTCGCTACCTGCTGCCTTATCCCCCGCCGCTTCACCTGCTGCATCTGTTTCAGATACAACTCGAACTTCCGTACAAAAAGTGGCAGTGCTCGGGCCACCAAAACGCTTTACCGTACTCGTCCGCATCCGCACGTTAGGAGTGGCAAACCAAAAACGCTCGATCGAACTCATCGTTTCGTATTCGGTAATCAGCAGCAATCCATCTTCATCATCCATCTCAAACTGCCCCGCCACAGGTGCCGTTTCCGCATAACCGCGTTCCCGCAACATCAAACCCTGGCGCGGATTATCCGGATCGGGGACGATCGCGAACACAGTAGAACCTTTGTGATTCTCATCATCCTTATCCCAAGACATCGAGCCGTTCCAAGTCACAAACGCTCCTCCAGCCGCCCGACTAGGATCGACTGAGTGGATTTGGCAAATCTCAGCCACTCGCTCGTCATCCGCAGCCAAGGCTGTCACCTGAATATTTGAATCTCCGATTTCCGCTTGGCGAAAAGCCAGGTGGTGAGTGCTGCGTTGCGATCGCCACTCCCCCGCACTATTTTGAAAAAACTCCATTGCATCCACGATCGCTAACTCCTTTGGCTTGGTCTTCCCGGTTTTTTTCTTTACTTATGATATAGCCCCCTCTGACTTAGGTGTAGTTTTGTGGCAAAGATGAGTCCGAAAGTGTACACCTTGGACATATTGTCAAGTTAATGTTATGATAGTTTACAATATAGGAAACAAAACAAAGCCCGTACAACGTCACTCCGATCTGTCAGGAACCTCAGCCTAAAGGCATGAGGCTTGTAAGAAATTCTTGCCAGCCATCCTGACCAGCCTCAGACTTTCGAGGTCTACGTTTTTTGAGTCACGACACCCTGGGATGCGTAGCTAGTCCCCTGCCCTGTCATTTGCAGTTAAACAGTTTTAAGGTCACTGAAACAGTGCTGCAAGTTTAACAAGCTCTC
>JBOFTL010000575.1:0-2422 GCA_051652045.1 Microcoleus sp.
ATCGCGGCGGCCGCATTCACCAGCAAGCTGCATAATTACTGACATCGGCGGGCAGCTTCCACCATTGCGATTCATCGGACACATTTGGTTCAGCATGATACCACCTTCGGCAAACATTCCATTGCCGCCACCAAAGGAAATGGGAATCACGCCGGTAGCAGCTCCAGTACCGCAATTTGTCGGCTGAATGGTTAAATCTGCTCCTCGATTGGAGGTTCGCCGAAAGGAATTTTGGAGGCTACTGGTGGGGATGCAAACGTTCATTATTTCACCGTTAAAACCGACACCTCCCATGCCGCCGTGCATCCGTACCTGCCCGCAAGACATGGGGTTGCCGAATCTCAATTGGGCTTTGGCTGGTGTTGCAAAAAAGGTGAAGCAAGCTGCGAGGAAGACGAAGGCAGAGAGGGACTTGAAATTCAACGCTGCTGCTGTTTGACTGTGAGAATGGGCGAGCATTTTTGGCACTCCTTCGATCGATTTTGAATGTTGCTTACATTTCTTAATCGAGCAAAGGATGGCAAGTTATGCAGACTAAATCGTGAAATTATCCGTAACACTCAAATCGCCCAGGGCTACCTGAATGCTGAAAGTTTCTCCAGCTTGTCCGCTGAATTCCAATTGAATCCAATTATCCGCACTTCGCGCTTGAGCTTCTAGAAAAACATCGCCCGATGCACCGTCAATTACAATTATTTTTATGCCTTCCGGCAGATAGTTTTGTTCGGCAGATAGCGGATATAATCGGATTAGAATTTCGGTTGCTGCTTCGCTTTTTTGGCAGTTGACGATCGATCCAATAAGATAGCCTTGCAATGAGATTTCCCTTACTTTACTCGCGCTAAGTGTTGGCGATTCAGCGTCAGCACTTCGGGAACGGGGCGCGCTGGCAAATCTAAAAATTAGATTTCCTTGTTGCTTGCTTAAAAAAGATTCCAAACTTTGCCAGTTGTATCGATCGCTCTTGTCAGGATTTTGCAACCATTCATTTAAACTGATAAGATTGCCGGTAGTTATGGGTGGAGGTTCGATCGAGGGTTGTGGAATTTGCGGTGTTAGGGAACTGCTTTGATTAGTTGAAGGTTCGGGATTAACCGATTCATCTGAGTCATTAGCACCCCAAATTTCGTCTAACTTTTCTAGCAATTCTTCTGCTAAATCTTGCAACTCAATTTGCTGTGAATCGTCAAACTCTTCTCGATCGACAACAGGCGGGCCGCCTCTAAAAGCAAAACCTGGCTGTGATTTTGGCGGCACGTAATTAGCTAAAAACTCACCGCCTGCATACCTGCGATCGAACTTGTTATAGGTGCGATAAATCCGTTCTAATTGAGCGGCAATCTCTGAAATTGGCTGGTCTGCTAATCTCTCCCTAACCTTAATTGCTACCTCTTCATCACTTTGTAAAAAAAACTGTGCTGATTCCAGGCGATAGATATAATCGATCAATGTTTCTATCGGTTGCAGGCTGGTAATTTCTATGGCTTCAGGTGGTGATTGCGGGTCGATTGCTGGATAAAATCCTAACAACTGCACCTCGTTTAATTGTTCCTGAAATTGAACTCCAATATAGGCAATTCGGTCTTCAGTTACTTCGGGTGGTAGGGAAATAACAGTTTCTCCCGGTAAAACAGGACGGCATTCGAGTTTACCCAAATTGGGAATTACTAAATCCGCTACATTTTGGAAACATCGGATAACAGAATGCCAACTGTCACCTGCGTTTAGATCGGTTTCAATTCCCAGCCAGTCTAAAAAACTGCGAACGCCTAAAATAGCCAGAGTATTTAAGTAAACTTGCTCGCCTTTCTCAACCGTATCTTGTTGCACGGAGAATTTTCGAGCTATTTCATGGTTTTCTCTGCTTAAAGCCATTGTCAAAGAGTTGGTTTGTATAGTATTCATAAGATTCTCCTTTTAGTTCTCGTATCCTAATTCTATCGCAATTTCTCTAAGTAAAGGAAGGCAATAATTTCGCCATCGATCGTACACTGTTTGTTCGGAAATTGTTCTTTCGGGAGTCGTTAATTCCTTGGCAACTTGCCTGGGGTTAAGAGGCGGTTCTTCAAGTAGTATTTTTTGACTTAAAAGTTGGCAGTGAAGATTGGCATTATTACGCGGGTGACAGTTTCTCAGTCTCATGTCTGGATCTTCTTCTATATAGCTCTTCATTTGTCTAGCAAGAGAACGACGTTCTTTTTCTAGAATCGACTCGATGCCAGATAGAGTTAAATCATCCGCGATCGTATCTCCAATTGTCAGACCTTCATCTCCTCCCATGCGAGCGCTCATACTAACAGGTGGGGGTCGCCTGTCTCGCTGACGTTTCACATCGTAGCAATCGCGCTTAAGAATCATAATTACCCACTTAATAAAGGATGCTCGAACATTAGCAGCCTCAGAGGGATTCTGACAGTTAATA
>JBOFTL010000576.1:0-2129 GCA_051652045.1 Microcoleus sp.
ATAAAACGCCGTAACGGGAATCTTTCTGTAGTCGGAACTATGGATAACAGTACCGTGAAGGAAATTTTGTATACCCTTCATCGGGCTGCAAAGATGCCTACATCATAGCTGTAATCAGCTTGATGTAGGAGTATGTCACATGCAAAGGATGTAGCCCGACTGGTTGGGAATAGCCCAGAGATCCTTTACAAACACTATGCAGGTAACAAGCGAGACTTGATTGTGCCTGAAATTTGAATGACAAGCGTCTTTGCTATATGGGTTGTTCTAGTCAGATAGTCCATTCAATTGTAGGCTACGTTGACATAGGACACCCAGTATGGGTTTTCCCTCACAACATCGATCCAATGCTGGGTCGCATCCAAGACAAATGGACGCCGATCGAAAGTGGATAATTTGGATGTACGTGCCTCTTGCTCATCCTGGATCATCTGCATCAGACTTGTCTGTTGGGTCAAGCCTTACGGGAGCGACCCAACACAGCAAGCGCATCAAACTCCATCGCGCTCTCAAAATGAAGAGCGTGTTTTTTTATTTTTATTTAAGGTAGTTGTAGTCGTTATGACTATGATATACTTGTAACAGTTCGTAAAAAAGGAAACAAAATTTATGACGAGTGAATGCCTCCGGGTGGGTCAAGCTGCGCCCGACTTCTCAGCAACAGCCGTAGTGGATCAGGAATTCAAGACTGTTAAGCTGTCGGACTACAAAGGCAAAAAGTACGTCGTTCTGTTCTTCTACCCCTTGGACTTCACCTTTGTGTGCCCTACCGAGATTACAGCATTTAGCGATCGCCACGAGGACTTCAAAAAAATCGATACCGAAATTCTCGGCGTTTCTGTTGACAGCGAATTCTCTCACCTCGCTTGGATCCAAACAGACCGCAAATCTGGCGGCGTAGGCGACTTGAACTATCCTCTCGTTGCAGATATCAAGAAAACCATCAGCAGCGACTACAACGTCCTCGACCCCGAAGCAGGTATTGCCCTGAGAGGATTGTTTATCATCGACAAAGAAGGCGTCATCCAACACTCTACTATTAACAACCTGGCTTTCGGTCGCAACGTGGATGAAACCCTGCGCACCTTGCAAGCTATTCAGTACGTCCAGTCTCACCCCGATGAAGTTTGTCCCGCAGGCTGGCAGCCCGGTGACAAGACGATGACTCCCGATCCGGTCAAGTCTAAGGTGTTCTTTGCTGCGGTTTAAGCGCATTACATTGAGATTTCGATCCCCCTAGGGCGTGTTTTCCAGCCCTAAGATCCCCCCCACCCCCCCTTAGAAAGGGGGGAGCAAGAGTCTTAAAGTCCCCCTTTTTAAGGGGGATTTAGGGGGATCTAAATTACAGTGAAAGCCAGATTTTTCAACGTTTTAGACGATTGATTGTCGATCCGCCTCGATCGCACCGCCTTGTCCCTACCAGCAGATTTTCCGTTACCAATTACCAATTACTAAATTAGATAAGATGCTGACTTCTAATGATTTTAGCGGCTTGTTAAATCAGCGGTTTTTTCAAAATTTATTGCCGGTGCCGGCGACTAATTCTTTGAAACTGGGACAAATGACCCCAGACTTTGAGCTACCGGATATTACTAATGATAAATTGGTGAGGCTGTCTAATTATCGGGGCGATCGACCCGTAGTTATAGCTTTCACTCGTATTTTTACTGAAAAGCAATATTGCCCGTTTTGTTTTCCTCACATTAAAGCTTTAAATGAAAATTGGGAACAGTTTGCCGATCGCAATATAGAATTGTTGATGGTGACGAGTACGGACGATCGGCAAAGTCAAATTGTAGTGAGAGATTTAGGGTTAAAAATGCCCTTGCTGAGCGATCCTAGCTGTCGGGTATTTCAGGCCTACGAAACAGGTCAAGCTTTAGGAGCTCCTTTGCCTGCTCAGTTTGTTTTAGATGAAAATGGCAAACTTTTATTTAAGCATTTGTTTTCTTTCATCGACCACAATGCTAGTATGGAAACTTTGCTGAAAGCTGTTCCTAAATAGGGAAAAAACATTGCCAATTTGTGTTAAAAACTAGGTAAGATAGTGTCCGGGAGCATCGGAAACATATTTTTGATTTGAAATCCGGTGGTCAGATATTCCTGTTATGAAGGAGGCGGTTGAAACC
>JBOFTL010000577.1:0-11137 GCA_051652045.1 Microcoleus sp.
CCTCATCACAAATAGAAACTATGCCTACTCCCATCAATGGTTTTTTAGGTCAAACGACTAATTACACCACCATCAACGAACTAATCACCAAATGGCCTACCGCCGCCAAGAATCAAGGTGTCAAACTATTTGGAATAGCGTTTGATGGCGTAGAAACTGACTATCTTAATCCTATTGCTATCGGCAACCTAACCTTAGCAACTAACGAAAACCCTAAAAGTTGGTTGAGCTACGGTGGCAGCCCCGGTATTGGCGTCCCATCCTCCTATGATGGTTGGTTCACCGATCCGAGTAAAATTCGGGCAGAAATCAACCACGACCCCAATACAAATCAATCTCAGGCGCTAAAGCTCAAATGGGCAGATAATCAAAATATCACCAGCGCCACGATCGACCTCAGTACACTGGGCATCAAAACACCTCCAGGAGTGGGCGACCAAGGCAATGAAGTCGGTTTCCTGCAAATCTTTAATAATGGGACTGCGGTATCGCCTAGCAATTTTACGATTACTCGCCTCAACGCTCCGGTCGCTCAAAAACCGTTTATTGTATCTCCAGATGGAGTGACTTTCACGGGCGATCGTACCGATGGCGATTTCAAATTCAAGATTGAAGCCAACCCGCTAAGCAACATTACTTTTGACGAACTGCGATTATCCGCGAAACCCTACGATAGTCCCACTGCGGCCTACCTCGCCACCCCCTTCAAAGACGATAGTTCCGACTACTTAGTACGGAGCATTGAATATCAAGGAACTGAAGATGCAGTGAACTTGCAGTTTAGCGCCCCAACCTTCAGCGTCAGAGAAGATGGAACGCCGGTAGCAGCGGTAACAGTCACCCGCACCGGCAGCAGTGCCGGCACGGCCTCAGCTACCGTGAACCTCGCCAACGGAACTGCGACAGCCCCCGCAGACTACAATAATGCTCCCATCACCGTCAATTTTGCCGATGGAGACACCGCAGCCAAGACAGTCGTCGTTCCCATTGTCGATGACACTTTGGTAGAGGGTACCGAAAATGTCAGCTTAAGCTTGACCAACCCCACCGGCAGCAGCCGCGTCACCTTGGGAACCCAAACCACTGCCACGTTAAACATTGTAGACAACGACATTCCCGGCAGCTTGCAATTTACGGCTCCTACCTACAGTGTCCGAGAAGATGGAACGCCTGTAGCAGCCGTCAGAGTGAGTCGCACGGGTGGTAGCACCGGTGCTGTTTCAGCGACGGTGAATTTGACCGACGGTACTGCGACATCCCCTGCCGATTACACCAATACTCCAGTTGTTGTCAATTTTGCGGCTGGAGACACCACAACTAAGACTGTTGTAATTCCAATCGTCAACGACACTTTAGTGGAGGGTAACGAAAATATCAGCTTAAGCTTGGGTACCCCAACGGGTGGCGCAACAATTGGAACGCAAAACGCTGCCACTTTGAATGTCATCGACAATGACAGCACCCTGCAATTTAGCACTCCTACTTACAGCGTTCGAGAAGATGGAACGCCTGTAGCAGCCGTCAGAGTGACGCGCACGGGTAGTAGTGACGGCGCGGTGTCAGCCACGGTAAGCTTGACCGACGGTACAGCGACAGCCCCCGGTGATTACACCAGCACTCCGATCTTGGTTAATTTTGCCGCTGGGGACACCGCGACTAAGACTGTTGTCGTTCCGATCGTCAACGATACTTTGGCAGAGAGTAACGAAACGGTCAACTTAACTTTGGGTACTCCGACAGGCAATGCGACGATCGGCACTCAAAGCACCGCCACGTTGAACATTATAGATAATGACAGCACCCTGCAATTTACCGCTCCTACCTTTAGCGTGCGGGAAGATGGAACGCCGGTGGCAACTGTCAGCGTCTCCCGCACGGGTAGCAGCGCCGGTGCTGTATCAGCGACGGTAAGTTTGACCGACGGTACTGCAACCGCCCCCGGTGATTACACCAGCACCCCGATCGTGGTGAACTTTGCCAATGGAGACACCGCAAGCAAAACCGTCACTATTCCGATCGTCAATGACACTTTGGTAGAGAATACCGAAAATCTCAACTTAACTTTAGGCAGCCCCACAGGCAATGCCTCGATCGGCACCCAAAGCACGGCCACGTTGGACATTTTAGACAACGATAGCAGCCTGCAATTCAGTGCTCCTACTTACAGCGTCCGAGAAGATGGAACGCCCGTGGCAGCGGTGAGAGTCACCCGCACGGGTAGCAGTGCTGGCGCTGTCTCAGCTACGGTAAACTTGACTGACGGTACTGCAACAGCCCCTGCTGATTACACCAGCACTCCGATCGTCGTCAATTTTGCCAGTGGAGACAGCGCACCCAAAACCGTTGTAGTTCCGATCGCCAACGATACCTTGCTTGAGGGTACGGAAAATCTCAACTTAACTTTAGCTAGCCCGACAGGCAATGCGACGATCGGCACCCAAAGCACCGCTACCTTGAATGTCATCGACAATGACAGCTTGTTGCAATTTAGCAATCCTACCTTTAGCGTTAACGAAGATGGAACGCCGATCGCGGCCGTCAGGGTAACGCGTACGGGTGCTAGCACTGGTGCTGTCTCGGCTACGGTAAGCTTGGCTGACGGTAGTGCGACATCTCCCGCTGATTACACCAATACTCCGATCGTGGTGAATTTCCCAACAGGGGATGTATCACCGAAAACTGTCATCATCCCGATCGCCAACGATACCTTGTTGGAGAGTACCGAAACTGTCAGTTTAACTTTGGGTAGCCCGACAGGCAATGCTGCGATCGGAGCGCAAAGCACCGCTACTTTGAATATCGTAGACAATGAAAGCTCCCTGCAATTTAGCAACCCCACCTTTAGCGTCAATGAAGATGGCACGCCAATTGCAGCAGTGAGGGTAACGCGCACGGGTAATAGTGCTGGTGCTGCATCAGCTACGGTAACGGCTACTGACGGTACTGCGACATCCCCTGCTGATTACACCAATACTCCGGTTGTGGTCAATTTTGCTGCCGGGGACTTGACACCCAAAACCGTCATCATTCCGCTGGCTAACGATATTTTGGTAGAAGGTACCGAAAATATCAATTTAACTTTGGGTACTCCAACAGGAAATGCGACGATCGGCACCCAAAGCACTGCTCTTTTAAACGTCATTGACAACGACAGCAGCCTGCAATTTAGCAACCCCACCTTTACCGTTAACGAAGATGGCACGCCCGTAGCCGCCGTCAGAGTGACGCGCACGGGTAACAGTGCCGGTGCTGTGTCAGCTACAGTTACCGCTACTGACGGTACTGCGACATCTCCTGCTGATTACACAAATACTCCGGTTGTGGTCAATTTTGCTGCTGGGGACTTGACGCCCAAAACCGTCCTGATTCCAGTTGCTAACGATACTTTGGCAGAGGGTACCGAAAATATCAACTTAACTTTGGGCAGCCCGACAGGCAATGCTGCGATCGGCACTCAAAGCACTGCTCTTTTGAATGTCGTAGACAATGACAGCACCTTACAATTTAGTGCTCCTACTTTTACTGTCAACGAAAATGGAACGCCGGTGACAGCAGTCAGGGTGACGCGCACGGGTGCCAGCACCGGTGCGGTGTCAGCTACTGTTACCTTGACTGACGGTACTGCAACATCTGCTGATTACACCAACAGTCCGATCGTGGTTAATTTTGCCGCTGGGGACGTGGCACCCAAAACCGTCATCATTCCCATCACTGAGGATGTTTTGGTAGAGGGTCCGGAAACTGTCAGTTTAACTTTGGGAACTCCGACAGGCAATGCTTCGATCGGCACTCAAAGCACTGCTACTTTGAACATTACTGACAATGACATCGCCCCCCCGCCGCCACCACCACCAATTGCTCCTCTTAGTGCCCCTTCAGGTAGCTCTGAAGGCGGGGAAGGAATGAGAATGCAAAGTAGTGTTGCTTTGGATTACGACGATCCGCTGACTGGAGGTGCTGCTAAATCTGCTTCCTCGAATAACTCCGATGGAGATTTCCCCACCGATAGCGAATTCATAGAAGATATGGTGAGCGATTTCATCACCAATTCTTTCAAGATTTTAGGGATTTCTGCTCCAGCAGGTACGCCTAAAATCAAGACTGCTAGCGACGATCCGATGGGTAAATCTGCTTCTGGTTTATTAGGCGAAAATAGTGCAGCATCCTCTGCTGCCGATAGCTGGTGGAGTTCACCTGCAAAACCGCTCGGTGATGATAAAGATCCGCTGCGACTGGCTCAAACAGTTGTTGGTTCGATCGGCTCTAAATCATTGATTTAGGTTGTTCGATCGTCGATCGTTGGTAGGGGCGGTGCCCCCGTGCCCGCCCTGATAGTTGATAGTTGATAGTTGATAGTTGATAGTTGATAGTTGATAGTTGATAATTGTCCATTGTCCATTGTCCATTGTCAGTTATCAATTATCAACACAACTAGCAACTTGCGATATCTCACATCGCCCCTAGTATCGTGGGTTACGTAGATCTGTAGGGGAGAAGCATTCGGGCGACAATTTATGCAATAAATTTCAGGATTTATATCCGAATGCTTCGCCCCGGTATTTACGCGACAGATACCAATGCCGATACAACCAGAAATGAGATCGTGTTCGATCGCCCGCAATCAAAACTGTTTTTAGTGTGGACTTTAGTCCGCAATATATAGCAGGCTTCTGTTCGGGATTTCGTATTAGTTCGTGGGGTCGGGCGAAGCATTCGGGCCTAGGAATTCGGGTATCCCCGATAAGATATTTGCCCGAATGCTTCGCCCCTACAATTGTTGGGTTTTGCTAGTTCATTAATTATCGCAAAGTGACAAATTCTTCAGCAGTGGATGGGTGAATGCCAATAGTCGCATCAAAATCTTTTTTGGTAGCACCCATATTCACCGCGATCGCCATGCCTTGAATAATCTCTCCGGCGTCTTTCCCCACCATGTGCACTCCCAAAACTCTGTCAGTATTAGTCTCTACAACTAACTTGACAAAAGTCTTTTCATCAGCACCTGTTAAAGAATGAAACATCGGTCGAAACTTCGCTGTATAGCATTTAATTGACTCACCAAATTTAGCTATTGCTTCCTCTTCAGTTAAGCCGACTGTTGATGCTTCCGGTTGCGAAAATACCGCCGACGGTACATTTTCGTGAGTAATTACTCTCGGATTGTTGCCAAATTCGCTATCTGCAAAAGCGCGACCTTCCGCGATCGCCACTGGTGTTAAATTAATTCGGTTGGTGCAATCTCCCACTGCAAAAATGTGCGGTTGGCTGGTGCGGCTGTCTTTGGTAACTGCGATCGCTCCATTTTCGACTTCTACTCCGGCATTTTCTAAACCTAATTTTTCTAAATTGGGCAACCGTCCGGTAGCGCACAAAACTGCATCTACTGTCAAGCTTTCTTGAGATTTTCCCCACAATTGTAACTTCAAACCTTCAGGAGTTTTCTCAATCCATTCGATCGAGCTTCCGGTTACAAAATTGATGCCGTGTTTTGCCATTCCTTCTTGCACGTTGCTGCGAATTTCTTCGTCGAAGCCGTGCAGGATTTTTTCCCGCCTGATGATTTGAGTCACCTCACTTCCCAGCCCGTTCATGATACAGGCAAATTCGACGCCGATGTAGCCTCCTCCCAAAATTGCCAGTCGCTGCGGTTGCTCTTTTAACAAGAAGATTTCGCGGGATGTAATCGCGTGTTCGATGCCGGGAATCTCGATTTTGTGAGCTTCGCCGCCCACGGCAATTAAGATTTTAGCAGCGGTGATTTTTCTGTTCCCAACTTCGACGGTGTGAGGGTCAATAAATTTGGCATATCCTGAAATTAATTCTACTCCGGCTTTTTCGAGAAAACTGATGTGAAGTTTGCTGAGGCGGCGCACTTCTGTGTCTACTGATATGACGAGTTTTTCCCAGTTGAAGCTGCTGTCTGCAGGACTCCAACCGTAGCCGATCGCATCTTCGTAAAGGTGCGAAAATGTTGAAGCGTAAACCATCAATTTTTTCGGCACGCAACCGCGAATTACGCAGGTTCCTCCTACTAAATCGTTTTCTGCGATCGCTACTTTCGCTCCGTAGGATGCCGCCCGCTTGGAGCTCGCTAATCCGCCGGAACCCGCACCTATTACAAACAAGTCGTAATCGTATGTCATAATTTCTACTGGCTCCCTAATTGACCGATCGTCCGCTTAACTTTTTTTAATGATATCGCAAAAAATTTTGGTTTTTTTGAGGTTGAGCGCTTTACTTCTTGACATTGACATGATATATTTTAATAATGGGAGTATGTCCTAAAATAATATTTTTGTCACCACCCCCATTATTAAACTATAGCACAAGCAAGCGCGACAAAACATATCAAAATGTAAATATTTTTTAGAGCGATGGCTGGCGATCGAACGTCTTCAACAATTGACAATTGACAATTCCCTCTACTTGAATCGATCGATTATCAACTATCAATCGATCGCGAGCGGGGACGCTCGCACTACAACTCTCAACTCTCACTCTTTTTGCAAAACCCCGTTGAGAAAAATATCCGCCAACCCTTCGGCCATTTCCTGCATTTCTTGAGCGGAAGCATTCGGATCGACGATCGTATTTTCGCTAAAACCGGCTACAGCAAACATCCCCAAAAATACCTGAGCCACAATCTTCGGATTCATCTTCCGATAAACTCCTTTTTCCATCGCCGTTTCAAAAAAAGCCTCAGCAACATCAGTCATTTTACCAATTACTTCCGACTGAATTCGATCGCGCAAATCGGGATGAAATTGCGCCTCCAAAAAACACACCCGCATCATGTCACTATTAGAGCGGATATTTAGCATCCGCCTGCGCATCACCTGAGCCACTGCTTTGTAACTGCCCATCTCGCTCAATTCCGTTAGCAAATCAGTCAGCAAATCTACCCATCCCTCCGTCGCCACTTCAATCAAAATCGCTTTTTTATTAACAAAATGCCGAAACAGCGTACCCTCAGCTACACCAGCAGCCGCCGCCAAATCGCGAGTCGTCGTACCATCATATCCGTTGCGGGCAAACAGCCGCTGAGCAGCTTGTAAAATCCGCTGTTTGGTTTCTGTTTCCGAAGGTGCTGACTGATTAAAAATTCGCATGGCTTTGCAATCGGTAATTGGCGACTTGAAACTGCAAATTCGGGACTGAGATGCTAAAATAATGTTAAGTTTTAAGTTGCGCGCAGTTTCACATCTAAACTTAACAATGCTCGATCGATCTCAGACCTTGTTTGAGATTTGCTGTATCAGCGTAACATCTAAGGCGCAACAGATCGCTGATGCCTCAAAAATCTTTAACCTTAGAAAAGAATTCCTGGCATTGGGCACCAACATTTTTTGTCGTACAATCCAAAACCTCAAATCTAAAATCGAATGATTCCGCAGTTCCACAAACCCCGTGAAGCGCAGCTATTCCGCTGGGAATCGCCCCGCAAAAATCGATTCATCGCCTGCCTGCTGGCTGCTGTGCTGCTGTGGTGGGGAGTTTCCCCCGAAATCGCCCTCGCCCGAGAAACCAGGCCTAGCAGCCCCCAGGAAGTCTCTATGGGTGTTTCGCTCGATCGAGTCATCCGCCAAGTCACGGAATTTAAGCTCGACAACGGCATGACATTTATCGTACTCGAAAGGCCCCGAGCACCTGTCGCATCATTTTTAATTCATGCTGATGTAGGAGGGGCTGACGAACCAGACGGTCAAACAGGAGTCGCTCACTACCTCGAACATTTAGCCTTCAAAGGTACGACAAAAATCGGTACTACCGACTATCAAGCCGAAAAACCGCTGTTAGAAAAACAAGACAAACTTTACGAGCAATATCAAGCAGCAAAAACTAGCGGCAAAACAGAAGAAGCAACTAAATTCAAAGCAGAATTTGACAAAGTTGAAGCCGCAGCATCGCAGTTTGTCAAGCAAAATGAACTCGGCAAAATTGTCGAACAAGCAGGTGGAGTCGGATTGAATGCGGCTACTTCTACGGACGCGACAATGTATTTTTACAGTTTGCCAGCAAACAAACTAGAACTGTGGATGTCGCTGGAATCCGAGCGGTTTCTCGACCCGGTATTTCGAGAATTTTATAAAGAAAAACAGGTGATTTTAGAAGAGCGTCGGTTGCGCACTGAAAATTCTCCGATCGGACAAATGGTCGAAGTTTTTGCTGAGAAAGCTTTCTCCGTCCATCCTTACCGCCGCCCCGTAATTGGCTACACCGAAGACATTAAAAATCTCACCCGCGACAACGTACAGAAGTTTTTCGATACTTACTACGTCCCCAGCAATCTCACTGTTGCGGTGGTAGGAGATGTGAAAGTGGCAGATGTGAAGCGACTGGCTCAAATTTATTTCGGCCGCTACAAGGCGAAACCAGCTCCGCCAAAATTGCAAATTGTCGAACCAGAACAAACGCAAACTAAGGAAGTAACGCTGAAGTTAAAAACTCAACCTTGGTATTTGGAAGGATATCACAGACCGGCAATGAATCATCCCGATAATGCGGTTTATGAAATCATCGGTTCTTTGCTCAGCAGCGGCCGCACTTCTCGACTTTATAAGTCTTTAGTGCAAGAGCAGCAATTAGCACTCGCCGCTCAAGGTTTCAGCGGTTATCCTGGGGAAAAGTATCCGAATTTGATGTTATTTTACGCTCAAACTGCTCCGGGTCACACGGTTGAGGAAGTAGCAGCAGCGTTGAGCAAAGAAATCGATCGCCTGAAAACTGAGCCTGTTTCCGAGCTAGAATTGGAGCGCGTGAAAACTCAAGCAAGAGCTGGTTTATTGCGATCGCTCAATTCTAATATGGGTATGGCATTTTCGCTGCTTGACTATCAAGTGAAAACCGGATCGTGGCGCAATTTATTCCAACAATTGGATGCGATCGCTGCTGTCGGTCCCGCTGACATTCAGCGCGTTGCTAAGGCTACTTTTCGTCCGGAAAATAAGACGATCGGTAAGCTTTTATCGCTGTAAATTATCAATTGTCAACTGTCAACTGACAATTTACAGCGAAGTTAAACGGTTAAGAGTTGACACTCGAATTGTCAACTTAGAAAACATGGAGTAAACAATGAAAACAACCAGTGCGTAGGTTGGGTTGAGGAACGAAACCCAACACGAGCTATAAAATTTACTCAACTGTCTTGCGAGTAAACATTAACCAACAGCCAACAGCCAACAGTCAAATGAAAAAGAAAAAATTGACACTGAAAAAAGTCAAGTTATTTCTACTATCGCTTTGCTTTTTTACCGCTTCATTTTTAACGTTTAACCTGTCAGCATCTTTTGCTGCTACCGCCAAACATTATGACGAGCTAACATTTCCCGAACTCCCAGAAATCAAACTTCCTAAATACACTCGCTTCGAGCTAAAAAATGGAATGCGAGTATATTTAATGGAAGACAAAGAACTTCCATTAGTTGAGGGAACGGCAATATTTCGCACGGGCGATCGATTTGAACCAGCAGATAAAATCGGACTGGCTAGTTTGACTGGAGAAGTAATGCGAACTGGCGGCACTAGCAAGCATACTGCTGACGAACTCAATCAGTTGCTAGAACAGCGTGCGGCTTCAGTTGAAACAGGTATCAGTTCTACTGCGGGTAGTGCCAGTTTTAGTGCTTTAGCTGAAGATTTAGAACCCATATTCGATTTATTTGCCGAAGTTATTCAAGAGCCAGTTTTTGCTGCGGAAAAATTGGATTTGTCGAAAAAGCAATATCAAGGCGGTATCGCTAGACGCAATGACGATCCTAACAGTATTACCACTCGGGAATTTCAAAAGCTAATTTATGGCGATCGCAGTCCTTACGCCCGAACTGTAGAATACAAAACTCTCTCAAATATCTCCCGCGATGACTTGGTTAGTTTCTATCAAAAATACTTCCATCCTCGCAACGCAATTTTAGGTATTTCTGGAGATTTTAACACTGCAAAAATGCGGGAAATTATCGAACAAAAATTCGGTAACTGGCAGGCAAACTCTACAGCAGAAGTTCCCCAATTACCAACCGTATTGCCCGCAAATCAAGGTGGAATTTTTTTAGTAAATCAGCCGCAGTTGAGTCAAAGTTACGTGCAGATGGGACATTTGGGTGGAATGTTAAACAGTCCCGATTACGGTGCTTTGGATGTGATGAATGGAGTGCTTAACGGTTTCGGCGGGCGCTTGTTTAATAACGTGCGATCGCGCCAAGGTTTAGCTTATTCGGTATATGCTGCTTGGAGTCCGAGATTTGATTATCCGGGGATGTTTGTAGCGGGAGGACAAACGCGATCGAACGCCACAGTACCCTTTATTAAAGCAATTCAGGCAGAGATCGATCGCATCCGCACCGAACCGATTACCGCCGCAGAATTAGCTTTTGCTAAAGAGTCAAAAATCAATTCTTTTATCTTCAATTTTGAAGATCCGAGCCAAACTTTGTCGCGGTTGATGAGGTATGAATATTACAGTTATCCCGATGATTTCATTTTCCGCTACCGCCGCAGCATTGAAGCAGCAACAATTGCCGACGTACAGCGGGTAGCAAAAACTTACTTGAAACCAGAGAATTTGGTGACATTAGTTGTGGGAAATACTGACGCAATTCAGCCACCATTATCTAGTTTGGGAAATTCCGTCAAAGTACAGTCAATTGATATCACAATTCCTTCGCCAACTTAATTTACGAACATCATCCTGTAGTGGCGGGTTTAATAAATTGTCGATTGCAATTATTACACTTGGCGAACCCGTCCCTACGGAATTTGACTCCTTACCCACTGCCTAAATTCTCGAATCATCGAGGTTTCTCCCGCATTTTCTCGTGTTTCTAAAAATCGAATAATCTCAGATGGCGACAAAAAAGGAAAATGAGGAGACACCTCGCGTTCTACATATTCCTGACCTTCTAACTGATAGAATTTCAAACGCGAACCGTCATAACGCCAGAGTTCCGGCACACCCAAACTAGCATACAATTCCATGCGGTCGATCGAACTGCTAGTAATGTCAATCTCGATCGCTAAATCTGGTGGCGGATATTCATTTAAGTCGATTTGTTTAACAGATCGAATCAGTCGCTCATTTTCAATATAGTAACACTGATCCGGTTCTAAACCTTTGAGCAAATCTTCGCGCTTGCAAGTTCTA
>JBOFTL010000578.1:0-13855 GCA_051652045.1 Microcoleus sp.
TATTGCACCCGTTTTCTTCGGGTTTGTACAGTGGGTATTAGTCGAGGCAAAACGCCAGGGTATTCAAAGACTTTATTTTATGGCGCGAGACGGGTATATTCTCTGGAAAATCGCCCAAATTATCTGTCGTAAATGGGGCTACGATATCGACTGTCAATACTTTTATGGTTCTCGACAATCTTTTCATTTTCCTTCGATTCAACAAATAGGTGAAAATGAAAAAGAGTGGCTGTTTGACAAACCGCCCTTCTTCACAGTCCGGTTGGCGTGCGATCGCGTCAACATTGAGCCAGAAGAGATTGCTGGCGCACTTATTCGCTGCGGTTTGCCTGCCGAAATGTGGGATAGAAATCTTACAGATCGGGAATTTACGGCACTAAAATCAGCATTTCAAGAGCAAGAAATACTCGATCGAATTGTTAATTTAGCTGCTATCTACCGCGAAAAAGCGATCGGTTATTTCAAACAAACAGGCATCGGTGATGGAAAATCGTTTGCGATTGTCGATTCTGGTTGGTCCGGCCGATCGCAGCGATCGTTCAGTAAAATTTTAGCAATCGATAATCTCTATCCTCAAGATGGAGTGCGTGGGTTTTACTTTGGATTGGAAAGAAAGATTGAGCCATTTTTAAACGATAGTTTCATACCTTATTTTTTGGAAGCTGATGCGATCGGCGAACGGCGTTTTCTGATCTGTTCTCCGATTTTAGAACTGTTTTTAGCAGCGGATAGCGGCAGTACAGTTAGATACGAGAAACAAGACGATCGGTACATTCCGATCTTGCGGTCGGAAAAGAACGAAAAAGCACTCAAATGGGGAGTATTAACTCAGCATCAAGCAATCTTAGATTTTACAGAAAGATTGACCGATAGTTTGCGACCTGAAGATTGTGAATTACAGTATTTTCACCAAGTAACAGAACACCTACTGGGAACCTTCATCCATCAGCCCAACCAAGAAGAATCTCGAGTATTCGGCAGTCAACCTTTTTCAGATCAGCAGTTAGAAGATAAGTTTCACGAGCTTGCTCCATCCTACTCTTTAGTAGATGGTTGGAAAATGATATTCGATCGAAATTATGTCAGCAATTTTGTTTGGCTTCCTGCATCAATTCAACGCAGCTTACCCCTTACTAAAATTGTCCTTCGGTACATCAAAGGATTGCGAAACAGCTTAAATTACGCTCGCTTATCCAGACAAGCATTTCTCGCCGGAAAAGAGCAGCTAGCTTGGGATTTATCTCAACAAGCAATCCGGTCTTCTCCGGTTATTTTGCTATCTCGAAGTTTCCTGCACACTAATCTTTCTCTTATCGTGCGGAGGTTCAATTCCCAAGGCTAAAACCGAGGGCGATCGCAGGCTGCATTTATCTGACTTCGCAAACTTTTGTCACTCAAACCCAGAAAAAAATCATGGTAAATGTTCCCTATCACACTGCCAGAATGCAAGGAAAAATCATGCGTTCCTTTTACAAGGCAATGATTCCCCAGATTGTGAAACTACCAATTTCTCAAACCCAAAAAATTCCACTCAGCGTCTACGCTCTTTCCTGCGAACGGGATTTACCAGAACAGGTATTAAGTTTGCGTTCCTTCATCCGCCATGCAGGCATTCCCGATCGATTCACGATCGTTTCTGATGGTAGCTACACCGAAAACAGTTGCAATTTACTCCGCCAAATTCATCCCTGCGTTGAGATATTAACCCTAGAACAAATAAAACGCACCGATCTGCCTCAATGCGTTTATGATTATGCCGATCGACATTCAATGGGTAGAAAGTTATTGGCATTACTGTCACTGCCGGTTCAAGGTACAACTATTTATACCGACTCGGATATTTTATTTTTTCCGGGTGCAAGTGATTTAGTTAATGTAACAGGATCGGACAATATTTCTTCCCTGTATCTTCCTGATTGTGCGACTAAAATGGATGACAGAGTAATTTATGACGAGCTGGAAAAGTTAAATCCAGTCAACGGCGGATTTATTATCTTTAAGGAACCGCTAGATTGGTGCATTGCCTTGGAACGCTTGTCAAAAATAACAGAGCACAATCATTATTTTACCGAACAAACTCTAGTGCATTTGACCATGCACTACAACCGAGCTAAACCTCTTTGCACGAAACGTTACGTTCTCAATGTTGAAGATCAATTTATTTATCCAGATAACTATGCTAGTCCAGAAATTGCTCTCAGACATTACGTTAATGATGTGAGGCATAAATTTTGGTTAAAGGCAGGAATTTGAATAGCTGAGAGTTGATAGTTGATAGTTGATAGTTGATAGTTGTAGTGCGAGCGTCCCCGCTCGCGATCTATTGAGAGTTGATAGTTGAGAGTTGAGAGTCGTCAATTACCAATTACCCATTACCAATTACCAATTACCAATTACCAATTACCAATTACCCATTACCCATTACCCATTACCAATCCAAAATCTCTTGATTGTCATCGCGATTTTTTTAGAAATTTGAGGTAGCTAATGACTGACGAAAAACTAATTTATCTCTATGCTTGTTCGGACATCAGTACGGGAGGCGGCTTCCAAACTTATGTATCGACTTTAGCGAATTACGGGATGCCGGGAGTGAGTAAAAATGTCCTGACATCCCTCGAAGATTTCGATCGCAGTCAGTTAAAATTGCTGCACGTTCAGGAAGAAATGGCATTAATTAATATTACAGGAGAATTCCCTTCTATCTTCACAGTACACAATCACACCCCGTACTGTCCTAGCGGCACAAAGTATTTTCCAACTTCCCAACAATGCTGTACTCGTTCTATGTCGGTTTTGGGATGTACTTGGGGTCATTTGATAGATGGATGTGGCAGCAGGCGGCCTCAAAATATTGTCCATAAAATATCAAGCTCTTATCGGCTGCTGGAAAAACTAAAACAACTCAGAATTCCGGTAATTGCTAATAGCGATTACGTGCGCGATCGACTGATTGAAAATGGTTTGCCCGCCCATCAAACAGTCACATTGCGGTGCGGTACTCCCCTTCCTAAAACTGTTACTGCACCGCTAACACTTGAAGTACACAAAAATCAAAGAATTTTGTTTGCAGGGCGAATCGTTCCGGATAAAGGGCTAGAGTGGCTGCTTAAAGCTTTAGCTCAAACAGATCGATCGATTCATCTTGATATTGCTGGTGAAGGTTGGGATCGCCCCAGGATGGAAAAACTGGTAAATCGATTGAAATTGAACGATCGCGTTACTTGGCACGGTTGGTGTAATAGCGAACAGATGGACGCACTTTATCAGCAGTGTTTTGCCATAATTTTTCCGAGTGTTTGGCCCGAACCTGCCGGGCTGATTACTTTGGAAGCTTATGCTCGTTACCGGTCTGTCATTGCTGGTAGAGTTGGTGGAATTCCCGAGCATTTACTTCATGAAGAAACAGGAATTCTGGTGCCGATTAATGACATCAAACAGCTCGCTGCTGCCATAACCGATCTGAGTACAAATTATCACAAAAGTCGCCTGTTAGGTCAACAGGGTCACGATTTATTGTTAAAAGAGTTCACAATGGATGTTCATGTTAAAAAATTACAACAAATATATGAAAAAGCGATCGACTGTTTTCTCGATCGCACTGTTTTATTTAATAATAGTTGAGATTGAATCCAGGAAAATACTTACTTAAATCATGAAAATATTACTCACGATTCATCACAATCTCGACCCCAATGCAGGTGCTCCTGGTATCACCTGGAAACTGGGGCAAGAATATCAAAAGTTAGGTCACGAAGTAGAGTATTACTCTTTCGATAATCTGCCATATAAATTGCCGGATATAGTAGAGTCGATCGTGTTTCCTGAATTTCTAGCCAATCGCATATCGGCACTCTGCCAAAAACAAGCCGTTGATGTTATCGACGCTTCAACTGGTGATGCTTGGGTGTGGGCAAAAATGCGCCGTACTGATAATATTCCGGTGCTAGTAACGCGCAGTCACGGTTTAGAACATATTATGCACCTGGAAAACTTAGAAGAAGCCCGCCTTGGCAACTTAAACTTGAGTTGGAAATATCCGCTTTATCATGGAGGTTTGCGACTTTGGGAAGTGGCTAATTCGCTGCGGGATGCAGATTTGAGCTTATTCAGCAATCACCGCGATTTAGAGTATGCTGTGGAAAAATTGGGGGTCAATGTAGGGCGAACTCGCGTTTTTGCTAATGGAATTCCCGAAGCTTTTCTGAATCTCGATTTTGAACCAACTCCTGAAGCAAAAGATTCTGTAATTCGCATCGCTGTAGTGGCAACTTATATTGCTCGTAAAGGAATTCATTACGGTGTTCCAGCATTAAATAAAATTCTAGCCCGCTATCCTCAAATAGAAGTAAGTTTTCTGGGGACTGGCTGCCCGGAAGCGCAGGTTTATGCAGATTTTGAGCCATCTTTGCGCGATCGCATTCGAGTTGTACCGCGATACAAACATGAAACTCTGCCCAAACTTTTGCGCGGACATCACATCAAACTATTTCCTACGCTTTCTGAAGGATTTAGCGTTGCCTTAATGGATGCTATAGCTTGCGGTTTAGCACCTGTAACTACCACAACTCCAGGGCCGATGGAAGTCGTTCGCGATGGAGATAATGGGATTTTAGTTCCACCTCGCGACAGTGAGGCGATCGAACAAGCTTTGGAACGTTTAATTGTCGATCGCTCCTAC
Source organism: Microcoleus sp. (assembly GCA_051652045.1). Lineage (GTDB taxonomy): Bacteria > Cyanobacteriota > Cyanobacteriia > Cyanobacteriales > Microcoleaceae > Microcoleus. The sequence goes on from JBOFTL010000578.1 coordinate 4,682, forward strand.
TTGGAAAAATTGCGCCGTCATGCCTATGCTACGGCACAAAATTATAGTTGGCAAAGGATTGCCCGCGATAATCTGACTTTGTACGAAGCAGCTTTGTCTGATAAAAGAGCAAAGAGTAGGGTAATAATTAAGTCCACCTAATTAAATAGTTGACAGCGAGGTTTTGAGGATGGGAATTTAAAATCGGCGTTAAATACCTGATTTATAATTAACCGCAGAGAACGCAGAGAGTACAGAGAGAGGGAGAGAAAATAGACGGGAAAGCAAACGTGAATTTGGTACGAATAATGACAACTATCAATTCTCAACTATCAATTCTCAACTATCAACTATCAACTATCAAATGAAAATTTGTATTGTTACTCATAAAGTGGCGATCGGCGACGGTCAAGGTAGGGTCAACTATGAAGTTGCCTGGGAAGCTATTCGGCGAGGCCATCATGTTACCTTGCTAGCAAGTAGCGTAGATGCGGCACTGCAAAAACACGATCGAGTCGATTGGATTCCGATTCCAGTTAAAAGATATCCCGTGCAACTCCTTCGCGAAATAGCTTTCTCTACCCAAACTGCTTGGTGGTTGAAAAAACACCAAAAAGAATTTGATGTTATCAAACTCAATGGTGCGATTACTTCAGCTAAAGCAGATGTGAATGCAGTGCATTTTGTCCACAGTTCCTGGTTGCGATCGCCCTGCAATCTCGCAGCACAAAATCGCAGTTTGCGCGGCATTTATCATCGGTTTTATACTGCCTTAAATGCAGACTGGGAGAAACAAGCTTTCGATCGCGCGAAAGTTACAGTTGCAGTTTCCGAGAAAGTCGCTGAAGAATTAATGTCGATCGGCGTTCCGCGAGAGCGAATTCGAGTAATCTTAAATGGCATAGATTTGCAAGAATTTGCTCCCGGTACGGTCGATCGACAAAAATTAAATTTACCAGAAAATGTTCCTCTTGCGCTATTTGCGGGAGATATCCGCACACCTCGGAAAAACTTAGATACAGTCCTCCATTCCTTAGTGCAAGTTCCCCAATTGCACCTCGCAGTTGTAGGTGGAATTTCAGGCAGTCCTTATCCTGAATTAGCGCGATCGCTAAACTTAGAAAATCGAGTGCATTTTCTGGGATTTCGGCAAGATGTCCCCGACTTGATGAAAGCAGCAGATTTTTTAGTTTTTCCATCCCGTTACGAACCTTTCGGTTTAGTAATACTAGAAGCAATGGCGACAGGAATACCTGTTGTTACTGCTGCTGCGACGGGGGCGGCAGAGTTGGTAACACCAGACTGCGGTTTCGTTTTGCCAGACTCAGATGATAGGCAAGCTTTAGCTGAAGTATTGCATCAATTAGTTAAGTGCGATCGACAACAAAGACAGCAAATGGGTGTAGCAGCTAGAACCATAGCCGAACATCATAGTTGGGCAAAGATGGCAAGTAATTATGTTAATTTATTTGAGGAATTAAAGCCATGCTAAAAATCTCTGTTATCGTACCTACTTACCGCCGCCCGAAAGATTTAGTGCGCTGCTTAGACGCACTCAAAAAGCAAAAACGTCTTGCTGATGAAATATTAGTAGTAATTCGGGATACGGATACTGAAACTCGGGCATTTATCCAAACATTTAACCCCGAATGTTTACCCCTGCGAACAGCCACAGTCAGCGTAACAGGTGTGGTAGCTGCCATGAATGTAGGAATGGATGCCGCTTCTGGGGATATTATCGCGTTTACCGATGATGATGCCGCACCTCATATCGATTGGCTGGAACGCATCGAATCTCACTTTTTATCAGATAGTAAAATCGGTGGTGTTGGAGGGCGAGATTGGGTGTATCACGGCACTAAATTAGAAGCGGGGGAACGTGAAATAGTAGGACAAGTGCAGTGGTTTGGCAGAGTCATCGGCCAACATCATTTAGGAGTGGGAGAAGCCCGCGAAGTAGACGTGCTTAAGGGTGTAAATATGAGTTTTCGGCGCAGCGCGATCGGGCAAATGCAGTTCGATACCCGGATGCGAGGTAGGGGGGCTCAAGTACATTTTGAACTAGCATTTAGTTTGGCTTTAAAACGGGCTGGTTGGAAGCTAATTTACGATCCAAAAGTAGCAGTAGATCACTTTCCAGCACAGCGTTTTGATGAAGATATGCGCAATAGCTTTAATTATATTGCTTCGATCGATGCCGTACACAATGAAACTTTAGTTTTGTTAGAAAACTTACCGCCGACTCGACGTACTGCATTTGCGATTTGGGCAACATTTGTGGGGACGCGAGATGCCCCAGGTTTCGTACAATGCTTGCGATTTCTACCTAAAGAAGGAACTTTAGCAGGACAGAAATTATTAGCATCGTTAAGCGGGCGCTGGCAAGCTTGGGAAACATGGCAGCAGTCAAAATCTAGCAATTTTCAGTACAACCATTCAGATTCGTAGGCTGGGTCCAAGGAAGTGCAACCCAACGCCAACTATCAATTTTCAGTACAACCATTCAGATTCGTAGGTTGGGTTGAACGAAGTGAAACCCAACACCAACTCGAACAACGCCAACTCGAATAACACCAACTCGAACAACACCAACTTGAACAATGTCAACTCGAACAACACCAACTCGAACAATGTCAACTCGAACAATGTCAATTTGAGCTCTGTGTTGGGTTTCATTCTTCAACCCAACCTACTGATATTATCTGTGTTGGGTTTCATTCTTCAACCCAACCTACTTAGATCGAGCTATCAAGGTGTTATATGCAGAGTCAATCTCAAAAACAAAGCTTTTCTCTAGCGCTGCAACCGCAGGCAGCTTGGATGGCAATATTAGGACTATTACTAATTACAACCCTATGCCTTGTAGTAGGCCTCGGCAAAATTTTGAATCTCATCTTTCCCGCCGGTTCTCTTGCCGTCGGCTTATTCCTCTATTTGCGGTATCCCATCCTTTATATAGGTTTTACTTGGTGGGTGTTTTTCCTCACACCTTTTATTCGTCGTGTTGCCGATTTTCGCAGTGGATTTACCGATCCGAGTCCCATGTTATTAGCCCCGCCATTGGTAGCCTCGATCGCCTTTATCACTTTCTACCGCCATGTTCCCAAAGAATACAATCGAGGCGGCTTACCTTTTATTCTATCTGCTTTAGCTGTTTTCTATGGTTTTTTGATTGGATTCATTAATAGTTCGCCAGTTCCCGCGATCGTTTCTCTGCTGTCTTGGGTTAGCCCTATTTTGTTTGGTTTCCATTTATTTGTGAACTGGCAAATTTATCCCAGTTACCGAGAAAACATTCAGCGCACTTTTCTCTGGGGTGTATTAGTGACAGCATCTTATGGCATCTATCAATACTTAATTGCACCTGAGTGGGATTGTTTCTGGCTGATCCAGACAAAACTATATACCAGCATGGGAAAACCATTCCCGCTAGGACTTCGCGTCTGGAGTACCATGAATTCACCCTTACATTTTGCAACGGTTATGATACCAGGTACTATATTTTTATTCATCAATAAAAGTGTGTTACGTTTTCCGGGTTTAGCCGTTGGCATATTGTCCCTTTTATTAACATTGGTGCGTACAGCTTGGGGAGGATGGATGGTAGCTTTAGTTTCTCTGCTGATGTTTCTCAAAGGAATCGTCCAGATGCGTTTAATTGCTGTACTTATAGTCATCGCAATATTGGTCGTTCCCTTGTCCGCAATAGAGCCTTTTTCCCAAGTAATTCAGTCTCGCGTCTCAAGTTTAACTAACGTTAATGAAGATACAAGTGCGAGAGAGAGATCGGTACTCTACAGCCGCGCGCTCGACGACGCTTTAAAAGAATATATAGGCAAAGGAAATGGAACTCTCGGACCTATTGACAGTGGATTTCTAGAGATGATTTTTACATTAGGCTGGCTGGGCAGTATCCCCTATGTCGGTGGGATAATCTTGCTATTTTATAGCCTGTTTCATGGCTGTAAATCATCTCTAGCCGATCCTTTTGCTAGTGCTACCCGCGCTATTGCTTGCGGGTTCCTGCCGATGTTAGCTGGTTCAAACGTGATTATTGGTATCTCTGGTATGGTTTTCTGGGGATTTCTGGGTCTAGGTATGGCAGCCAATAAGTATCACTCACATCAACATATTGTCAGACTTAAAGGAGATTAATACTCTTGATTCAAGCATCAGGAAGGGCAGTACAGTTCTGAGAAAAATTTACCCATACAGGGTCAACAAAAAACACTATTCAATTTAACAAAGGCTGAGAATTATGTTGTCCTTATCCAAAACATTCCCGAGTAGCAAAGTGCCAACCGTTCGATCCAATATACTACTGATAACTGCCACAATTACGCCCCGCCCTGGAGTTCCTAACTTAGCAAGAGCCGATCCCAAAATTCGTCTTCAAGATTATGAGAAGTCACTGAAATTTTATCTGCTATTGCTAAATCATGGCGTTGACTCAATTGTATTTGCAGAGAACTCAAATTCTGATATTTCAAGTTTACGAAACATTACCGCTAAATATGGTGTTAGCGATCGAGTTGAGTTTGTGGTTTGTGACGGATTAGATTATCCTCCTAGCTACGACCGCGGCTACGGCGAATTCAAACTCCTCGATTACACTATGAATCATTCAGAGTTTATTAATGCTCAGAATGAACAGAGGGAGATAATCGTCTGGAAAGTGACAGGTCGTTATATGGTGAACAATTTAGCTCAGCTAATTGCTCGTAAGCCTTCAAACTTCGATCTCTACTGCAATTTCCGAAATTTTCCAAAGCATTGGACTGATATGTACTTGCTGGCGTGGACGCTTAGGGGCTATCAAGCTTGTCTAAATAACGTCTATCACAGACTTAAAACTAATGTACCGGAAGTACCTCAAGGCGTAGCGGCCGAAGAGCTTTTAAGAAATTTGCTCGATCGACCCCCAGAGAATATCAAGCTTGTACGACGGTTCAATGTGACCCCTAAGATTTATGGCATCCGTGGGGCGGATAACAAAGGCTATTCCACTGACAATTTTTGGAAGTTTTATGTCCGGAATACAATCCGCATATTATTTCCGTGGATGTGGATATAAAAGCTAATTTCATTCTAAATTGCTCGTAAGTACCGTCAATATCGTTATAGAAAAAACATAATTTATTGACGAATGTCAGACAAGGTATCTACTAAATTAATTTATCGTTACAAGTTTGGAGAAACTTAAGTGAACAATAGTAATACAGACAAATTTGTTACTACCCCTGCAAACATTTTGTGCGTCGGGATGGGATGGTTTCCGAAAAAACCGGGAGGACTCGATCGATATTTATACGAGCTGACGCACCAGTTAGCGGCCGCTCGCGATCGAGTAGAATTCTGTGGAATTGGTCTGCCAGACACCGATCCTAAGTCGGCGATCGAACTTACTAATTTAGCCGAACCAGAACATCGAATCTGGAAACGACTTTGGCTGATTCGTTCCAATTTTTTGCAGCGAAAATTGGCTCACCCAGATGCAATTAATTTGCACTTTGCATTATATAGTTTTCCGCTGTTGCAAGTTTTACCTGCGGGAGTTCCTATTACCTTTTCCTTTCAGGGGCCTTGGGCTTTAGAAAGCAAACAAGAAGGTGCTGGTAAACTGAGCGTTTTTTTGAAACATTGGATCGAACAAAGAGTGTATTGCCGGTGCGATCGCTTTATAGTTTTAAGCAAAGCATTTGGTAATATTTTACATCAAGAATATCAAGTTCCTTGGAGCAAGATTTACGTAATTCCCGGCGGTGTCGATTTGTCGCGATTTCAAATCGATCGATCGCGCCAAGAAGCCCGCACACAAATTGACTGGCCCCAAAATCGCCCGATTCTATTTACAGCGCGCCGCTTAGTACATCGAGTTGGACTCGATAAACTGTTGGTAGCTGTAGCAAAGATTAAACCTCAAATTCCCGATATTTGGTTGGCAATTGCTGGCAAAGGGCCGCTACAAAAGATGCTCGAACAACAAGCAACAGATTTAGGACTCAATGACAATGTTAAATTTCTCGGTTTTTTGCCAGACGAACAATTACCCATAGCTTATCAAGCCGCCGACTTAAGTGTAATGCCCAGCCAATCTTTAGAAGGATTTGGATTAGTCGTGCTAGAATCTCTCGCCTGCGGCACCCCCGCACTATGCACTCCTGTAGGTGGAATGCCAGAAATTTTAGAACCGTTTTCACCTAATTTAATTACTGATTCTTGTGAGGCAACAGATATTGCAGATCGACTGTCAAATTTGCTGCTGGGAAAATTACCGATGCCTTCTAGAGAAGCGTGTCAGGAATACGCTGCTGTGAATTTTGATTGGGAAAAAATCGCGCAACAAGTTAGAAAAGTGTTGTTAGATTGACGATCGATCTATTCAATCTGTATTTAGCTTTGAGTCCGCCAGTCCTCTCACCCGCCCACCAGTCCGCCAGGGAATGAATTCCCTGTCTCATAGCGAAAGTCCTTTTTAGAGGACTAATAGATTTATTCAAAAAAGAAATTATTGCAGGTAATGCGTTTATTTGGCTTTGGCAGGACTCTCGCATTTGGACGCGATCTAAGCAGGTTTGAGGCAGAAATTGTCGCCTCAAAAACTTCACCCCTACAGATACCCATCAGGTTAAGATGCTTTTTGCCAGATGTCTAATGAGTTCTTCAGTCCTCTTTTAGAGCATCCCACGGGCGCGGGGCACCCGTTATGAATCACAGAAACCCTTTCTCCGCCTCCCCTTCTCTCCCCCTCTCCCTCTCGGTTCTCTGAGGAGGACTTTCGCTATGAGGCAGGGGTTTAAACCCCTGCCGGACTGCTGGTTTGACATCAGAATAAGTATGATTCCTATAGAATCCATGAAAAAAATTGAGGTTAAAAAAAGATGAAAATCCTATTTCTCGATCAAAGTGGCAAGCCTGGAGGTGCAGAACTTTGCCTCATAGATATTGCCAAACCCTATCGAGATAGCTGTCTGGTTGGCTTATTTGTAGATGGTTCTTTTAGACAATTACTAGAGCAACAACAAATTCCGGTTGAAGTGTTAGCAACTGAAGCAATCGCAGTTCGTAAAGAAAGCAGCTTAACCCAGAGTTTAAGTAGCGTTACCTCGCTGCTGCCTTTGATTGCTAAAGTCGTACAAAAAGCCCGTCAATACGATTTGATATATGCCAACACGCAAAAAGCTTTAGTTGTTGGTGCAGTAGCTAGCTTTTTGAGCCGCCGCCCTCTCGTGTATCATTTGCATGACATTTTATCGACAGATCATTTCAGTTCAACTAATTTAAAAGTAGCTGTAACTTTAGCCGATCGCTTTGCATCATTAGTTATTGCTAACTCCCAAGCCAGTAAGGCTGCTTTCTTAGCAGCAGGAGGACGATCGCACCTCATTGATGTTGTCTACAATGGCTTCGATCCAGAAGTATATCATATCGCTCCTTCTAATATTAACCAACTCAAAACACAGCTAGAACTTGACGGGCAATTTACAGTCGGTCATTTCAGCCGCTTGTCACCTTGGAAAGGTCAACATGTTTTAATTGAAGCACTTACCTACTGTCCGCAAAATGTCACAGCTATTTTAGTGGGTGATGCGCTATTTGGCGAGCAGGATTACATCCAAAAATTACACGAACAAGTAGCAGAATTAGGACTGGAAGATCGAGTTAAGTTTTTAGGGTTTCGATCGGATATTCCGCAGTTAATGGCAGCTTGCGATTTAGTCGCGCATACGTCAACCGCACCCGAACCTTTTGGCAGAGTTATTGTTGAGGCTATGCTGTGCGGTAAACCTGTAGTTGCTGCTGAATCTGGCGGTGCTATTGAATTAATAGAATCAGGAATCAATGGCTTTTTGGTTCCTCCCAACAAGCCACAACAACTCGCAGAAGTTATTAATACTTGTTACGATCGACCTGAATATGCGATCGCGCTCGCTCGAACCGCACGCGAGATAGCAAGTCAGCGCTTTCATCAAACCAATATCGATCGGCAGATTGCAAATTTGCTCGATCGAACATTTGTCAATTAAACTCAAGTTATACCAAATCCGGGTTAGACATCTGCGTTATTGTCATTGCGAGCGAAGCGACGCAATCGCAATTATTCTGGCTCTAAACGGAAGATTTATAAAGGGGCTAGGAAACCCGGATTTGGGATTAGCAGAAGTAAAACTGTATCCAAATTCACAAATACCCTAGCACAAGATTCAGATTTTTCATCTACCTGAAGTGACAAGCATAGCGAGCAAACAAGCGTTCCGGCTGCTTCCACAAATCATAAATTTGCTTGTGGAATCTGCCGGAAAGCCTGTTATTGAAAATAATTCAATCTCTCAGAAGCCGATGGTAAGTCAACCTAATTAAACGTAAGATCTCAATCGCGAGGTTGCTTACTGTTTTTAGTCTCTTCCTTCTTCCTTCTTCCTTCTTCCTTCTTCCTTCTTCCTTCTTCCTTCTACTTATTACGAATTCATGGTGCTGCTGCCGTAAGCATCCATGCTGTAGGCGGGAACGCGAACGCTGTAATCAATTTCTTGGCCCGTTACCGACTTGGCCAGTTGTTCAAAAGACTCTGAATTCCAGTTGCGAGAGTGGATGGGCTTGGACTGTTCGCCCAGGAAATATGCTTGAGTACCAATTACCGAGGCCGCTACCCAACCGACGATTAACAAAGCGATTACGATAGTCATGGCTGTTTTTTCCTTAACTTTTATTGCGTTATGTAAATAAATGTAACAATTACTTGCCAAGACCGTCAAGATAACGATCGGTCGTGGCAACCGCCCAGCAGGTACGGGATACCGAACCCAGGCGATTTTGGATTTGAGATTTTAGATTTTTGATTGGGGGGTAAGTGCGATCGCCAATTTTATTTAATATCGTGAAGTCTTAATTAAGAAAATATAAGTTTTGCGTTGAGAAATTACGATCGCAACTCCGCCGCCGGCATGAGGAATCAGAGCAAACTAATGAGCTATTATTGATAAGTTTTGATTTTCACCAACTATTTTCCCTTACCAATTACCAATTCCCCATTACCAATCCCCCCTCCCCTCTCCCTTCTCCCTTATTCCCTCTTCCCTCTTCCTTCTTCTTTCTTCCTGATGACAACTGACAACTGTCAATAGATTCCGCTAAGGCGGACGCTTCGCGATCGACTATCAACTATCGACTCTCAACTATCAACTATCAACTCTC